>CAYUZZ010000565.1:0-1947 GCA_964449505.1 uncultured Hyphomicrobiales bacterium
CCAAAAAATGATTTTGAAAGAATATTTGAGAGATTTTATACTGTTGACAAGTCAAGAACAAAAAAAATGGGGGGAACTGGATTGGGTTTATCGATTGTAAAGCATATTATACTATTGCACAAGGGTGATATTTATATCGATCCAAAATACATATCAGGTACCAAGTTTATTATCAGAATTTCAATGAAATACCTTAAATAGGCTTTCTGCTAATCAATCGCAAACCAACAATCTTTAGTTTAATTATTTTTGCCAAAATTAGTTTTTTACCTATTGTTTGGAATATTTTAATTATTTTGCTATTCAGATTTTTTATAAATTGAAAAATATGATTGGAGCTGAAATTAATAGTAAAAGTTTGCAGAACATTGAAGAAAATGAAGATTATGCTGTAATTAGGAGTATTTTAACTGGTGATATTAATCAATTTAAAATTCTCCAAAAAAAATATATCAGGATAATCAACAACTTGATAAAAAAAATGATTCGCGACGATGATGATGTAGATGATTTAACCCAGGAAACTTTTATCAAAGCCTACAATGCTCTACCAAATTTTCAGTTTGGTTATACTTTTTCATCTTGGATTTTTAGAATCGCCTCTAACACATGTATAGATTTTATCAGAAAAAAGAAGTTTAATTTTGTATATATTGACGAAAATTTCGAGAATGATGAAGAACCAGTATTTGAAATAAAAGATACAAGTTACCAACCTGATATTGCATACCAAATTAATGAAAGAAGTGAAATATTGAAAATTGCTATAGAGAGATTACCAGATAACTATAAGCAAATCATAAAATTACGTCATGAAGATGAATTAGAATATCAAGAAATTGCCAATAAACTAAATTTACCTCTTGGTACCGTTAAAGTTCATTTATTTAGGGCAAGAAAACAACTCCTTGAATCATTAAAAGGCAAAGAATTCTTTGCTAATACTTAGACACTTTATTTGCTGAATAATTTTCACCCCTGATGTAGGTAGCCAAAATATGATTGGGCTCACAAGTATAAATTAATTTTGACAATATTGTGTCTAAATCATAAATTCCATTTACGTAAGGATTATTAATAACCAAGAGGTCAGCATCTGCACCAATTTTAAAGTTACCAATTTCTTTATCAATTTTCAAGGATTTTGCAGCGTCAATATTTGTAAGACGAAATGCTTTTCGAACGTCCAAAATATTACAACTTCTGTCATAGAAAATTTTGTAAGTCTTAGAACTTTCAATGGCTTCCCTTGCTTCCTTAAACATTGAAAGATAAAAACCACCAGCAACATCAGTTCCAATTGCAACATTCGCACCCAGTTTAAGGTAATTTATCAGGGGCATTAGTCCTGATATTAAAAAACGATTTGAATTAGGACAGTGAGCAATAATTGCATCTTTTTCAATTAATGTTTTCACCTCAGATTCTGACAAGAAAATGGAATGAGCAAATATTGATTTATCGCTAATTAATCCTGCTTGATTATAAATTTCAGTATAATTCGGAAGATAAGGGAACTTTTCTGAAACAAAATTTAACTCATCAGTATTTTCAGCTAAATGTGTTTGTACATATAGGTTATTGTCATTTGCAAATTTTGCCAATTGCTGAAGTAGCTCGAAGCTACAATTTCCTGCATAGCGAGGTGTTACTATGTATTTGATTTTTCCTGAGGAAGTGTTGTGATATTTGGAAAATAACTTATGAGAAATCAATAAATTTTCATCTGTCGAATAAAAAAGCTTATAAGGATTATTTATATCACCTGCGGCATTTCCAATAAATGCCTTTATGCCAGATTTCGATGCCGCCTCGAATGCTGCAGATGTTGAATCAAAATGGATACTCGAATATACAAAAGCAGTGGTTGTTCCATTTGAAATCAATTCTTTAAAAAAAAGTTCTGCCTTTTGATAAGCAAAGTCAAAATTGTTAAAATGCATCTCA
>CAYUZZ010000566.1:0-1944 GCA_964449505.1 uncultured Hyphomicrobiales bacterium
GAAGACAATGATCCGTGCTATATTCCAGTATTTTTTTAATTCAAAAATAGTGAGAGTAACAATGTTCTTCATCAATTGCTCTCCTTGATAAATTGAGTAAATTCTACCTCGAGCATACCTTGTTGTATTACATCACTTCCAAAATCTTTTACTATCAGCCCCTGATTAATGAACAATACACGGTCGCAAATTTTCTCAACTTCAGATAAATGGTGAGAGGAGAATAGTATTGTAATACCAGTTTCCTTTTGTTTGCTTATGAAGTCCCGTAATTCAATAACTGCAAAAGGGTCGAGTGCTGCCGTTGGTTCGTCAAGTATTACCAACTTTGGTTTTCCCAGAAAGGCATTTATTATTTCCAATTTCTGACGCATACCTTTCGATAAATCGGATAATTTTTTGTTTGCAGATGCAGTCAGTAGAAAATAGTCAAGCATTTCCATAATTTGAGATTCGTTATTATCATATCCACTCAGTTTGGAATTAAAATCCAAGTAATCAAATACTTTAACTGATTTTGTTACAAATGGCATATCAGATTGATAACCGATTATTTTTCTTGAAGTAATATCAAGATTGGACTTATCATTGATAATTATGCTACCGTTATCGGGACTTTCAAATCCTAATATAATTCTTATAAGAGTTGTCTTTCCGGCACCATTGGAGCCAATCAAGCCAGTTACCTGATTCTTCCTTATATTTGCATTTATATTCTGAAGTGCTTTTACAGGAAATTTCGACCTTTTGTTGAAAGTCTTATTAATGTTTAATATTGTAATCATAAACTACACTTTATAAAATTGTGGTCTTCTGTCTGTAAAGATATCATTAAATTCATTAAATGATTTTTTCCTAGTAATTTTTGGGTCAATTTCGGCAATTATTACTTCTTCATTGCTTTTTCCAGCTTCTGCCATAATAGTTCCATTGTATGAATAAATTTTAGATTCCCCTGTAAAAACCAAATCATTGCCATTCCTATTTTCACCACCGGTACGATTTGCAACTGCCAAATACACCTTGTTATCCAAGGCACGGGCGGGCATGGATATATCCCACACTTTGGTTACCAGATTTGATGGACATACAATCAAATCTGCACCAAGCAATGCCAATGAACGCGCAACCTCGGGGAAACGCCAATCATAACAAATCATAGTGCCCAATTTCATATTAAAATCTGGATAATTGATTACAAAAAAACCCTTGTCATTCTCGTCAAATACAAAACGCTCGCGATAGAAAAGATGAGTCTTTCGGTAAGTAGCATTAAATTTATTATCTGGGAAAATAAGTGCAGCAGAATTATAGACTTTATTTCCTTGCCTTTCGGGATAGCCTATCACAATTAATTTGCGTTGTGTTGCTGCCAATTCCTTATATGGACTGAAGAATTCAGATTCCAAATCTAAAGAATAGCCCATACATTCTTTTCTGTTTAAAAAATCATAGCCACTGGTGGCTAGTTCTGGAAATACAATTATATCACAATCAACACTATTACAGTAATTGAATATTTTATTATTATTTGATTCTACATCTCCAAAAATAGGAGAGAACTGAACTAATGCTAATTTCATTTTAAATAATTAAGTGTAAAAGTACAAAAATATGGAATTTTATTATAAACGGAGTGTCCATCTCATTATTATTTATTTCTTGCAATTTTTAACTTTAAATCCTACCATGTGCAAATGGTCATTCAGATTTTGGTGTACCAGCTGGTAGATTTCAGCTTTTTTATCGGGAAAAGATTTAATGGTTCCTCTCAATTGCTTATAATTTAATTTATCCAATTCAAAATCATTTCTTATTAATATATCTTGTAGTGATTTGGTATAGCATTCTTCGCTGCAAAATCCAAAATGTATTTTATATTCTTTTGGTTTTGCTATAAAATGATAATTGCAGGGTGAATAACGGCAATTATAAAATGTTTCT
>CAYUZZ010000567.1:0-1943 GCA_964449505.1 uncultured Hyphomicrobiales bacterium
AGTAAATCTACTGTTATAATTTCTATGATGGGCTGCCTGATAGGCAGCCCATCTTAATTGGAATACCCTTACTAATATTAAAAATGATACTCTGCCGGCTTACCGCAAATTGAAGATTAAGACCTTGTATTTCCCTTTAGTACTAAGTTGCGTTCAAATATAAATTTATTTTAATATTATCCCCCTACTCGTATTGCTCGTTTCCACCTTTTAATAGTGGATTTAGCGAACCTGTTCTATAAAAACGAACGCAATTTGCGGTAATTAGTTACGTTTATATAGTATATATTGATTTATTTTGATTAATCAAAGGAAATTATAATGAGAAATTTAATTCTTTATTTTATGCTAAGCTTTATTTTTATGGGAGTGGCTAATGACGACAAATTTTGTCCTGCTGAACTGGTAAAATTCGATGTAAGTTTCGTTTTGGCAAAAAATTATATTAATTGGGAAACCGCAAGTGAATTAAATACTTATCGATTTTATGTTCTTCGCTCTCATTTATTAGGTCCCGGTATAAAAAAATATGAGATTATTGATAGTTCTGATGCCAAAGGTAACAGTAACGTAAATCAATCATATACTTTGATTGACTCCAACTTAATCCCTGCTACTAAAAATTATTTTTACAAATTGCTAATTGTGGATAAAGATGGTTCAGCAACAGAATCAAATGAAAGATATGTTACAGTTCCAGATTTGATTTTCCTTGAAGGCTTAGATTTTATAGTGTTCTCCCCAGAAACTGGTAAAGTGAGAATAGCATGGGGAACTTTGTTCGAAAATGATATTGATTCATTTTTTGTGTCAAAGCGGATTTTGAACGATAAAGACTCGGTAATTTTAGTAAAAGTAATAGCTGAAGGGTTTTCTGATTCAGCCAAGATATATGGTTGGTATGAGGATTTTGATATTATTGCAGGTGTCACATACGTATATGATTTATATGCTAAATTTAAAAGTGGCTATATTAGTTTTATAAGTGAAAAAACTTTATCAACAACCAATATAGATGAGAACGAGCATCATAGCTCTTCGGATTTTAGTTTTACAACATTCCCCAATGGCACTTTTATTGATGTTATATTCAAAAATCCAACTGGCATGCAAGAATATTCCAACATTCAAATATTTGATATATTTGGAAATAGTATATACTCCGATATGATCTTGATAAATCAGATAAATAAGATTGATGTATCGAACTTTGCTTTTGGAGTGTACTTCATAAAAATAGGAAATCAAGTGAAGAGATTTTTAAAAGAATAGTACTTTCCATAATAATAATGGGGCTTTACAACCCCATTATTATAAAAAATCTTAAATAAGCCTTTAAAATTCTATTCACCTTTTGAAGGATTGGTTTTCAAAGGTGTTATATTCAATTTTTCTTTTACATCTTTCTCTAATTTAATGAAAGATTCTTTGTTTTCCTGAAGAATTTTCCTTAAACCATCTCTTCCTTGTACTCTTTCCCCATTCAGAGTGTACCACGAGCCACTTTTTACAATAATTCCATATTCGGTTGCTATATCAATCATATCACCTATTCGCGAAATGCCTTCGTTGTACATTATATCAAATTCAACTTCCTTGAAGGGGGCAGCCATTTTATTTTTTACAATTTTGCATCTTACTCTGTTGCCGACTATTTCCTGTCCATCTTTTATTACTTCCTTTCTACGTATATCAATTCTAACGGAAGCATAAAATTTTAGTGCGTTACCACCAGTAGTTGTTTCAGGATTACCATAAATAACACCGATTTTACTCCTTAATTGATTAGTAAACATAACTGTAGTGTTGGATTTGCCGATAGCAGCATTTAATTTTCTCATTGCTTGCGACATTAATCTTGCCTGTGAGCCCATCTGAGCATCACCCATATCTCCCTCAATTTCAACACGTGGAGTAAGTGCAGCCACAGAGTCAATAATTAA
>CAYUZZ010000568.1:0-1943 GCA_964449505.1 uncultured Hyphomicrobiales bacterium
TTCTATTCTGTCCGGTTCTCAAAATTACTTTAATTATAGTGTTATCAAGGATAGTATTCCTACTTATAATGTTAATTGGGATTATAAGTTGGAGCAGAAGATCAAATCATTCCGTGGAAAGTTCTTGTTGCACCCTGCTAATTATTATGAAGACATAGCTTTACCTACTAGTAATCTAAGTATTGATAATTTTGAGGACATTTCTAATTATCCTCAGTTTATAAAATCAGCTATCAATTATGATAAACTACCTCATAAGTTAGGGTATATTTGGGAAAGAATGCCTAATGTGGATGACATTAAATTATTGACACCTTTTGGCGAACTCAGAAATCTTAAAGGAAATCAATCAGCTATTGCTTATAGAGATAATGAAGATGAACCATTTCATTATGTATTTTTCAGCTATGATGCAAGAGGAAGAGTAGAAGCAATAGTTAGATGGACTGAAAATATTGGCTTTGACGTGGTTCATTATACTTATAATTCTATGAATATGGTGAATACTGTTACAGCAATTGACGGATTGAGGCAATTCACTACTTGGAATGTATATGATGATAATGGAAGACTTTGGAAGGTTTATACCAAGGTGGGTTCAAAAGGATTTCATACTGGTAATGATAGTCAGATAGATGGCACTGATGTAAGTTTTCCGGAACCTTTAGAAAAACCTACGAAACCTGATATTACCTATACTTACAATGTACTCGGAGCAGTAAGTCAGGTAAAATACAAGTCGGGTAATGATTCTATTTTCAAAAATGTAACATACAATAGCACTGGAAATGTAATAAATATTTCGGTATTGGGTAATTTAACAACTCAATTATTTAGCCAGAGTTTGCAAAGGGATGAAACAGGAAATATCACTAAACAAATATCGCAGCAATATAACGCAAATCCAAGAACCGATGATTATGCTTATGATTTCTTAAACAGAATAACTGATTGGACATCAGTCATTGGAAACAAAACTGAGACTGCAACTTATTCTTACGATGCAATAGGGAATTTTGATAATAATTGCACAAGGAATACGAATAATATCAGCTACAATTATTTAATGAAAAATGATAGAAATACTAACATTTTAAATAGATTCTGTCCTAATTACTCTGATACAACTAATTTCTTTTATAATAAAATAGGAGCAGTTGATTCAATGATTGGGGTTTATGGAAATGGCCGTATTCAGTTTGAGCAATTTACATATTCGACCGGTTCTATAGTTAAATCATTTAAATCATCAAATTCTCATTCCGGTTTCAATAATTTTACGTTTCCTGAAAATGAAAGCCCAATGACCTATACGCATCAAATATGGAACTGGAATTACCGGACAGGTGCCTTCAGTGTCCGAGAGCAAAAACGCCTTATGACTTCTCCTCATGGTGATACTGCTCATAAGGAATATTCATATTCTACAGCTACCAATTATGCTCATTTATGGGAATATAATATGGTGGGGGTTGGTGGCGAAGAGCTAATTCGGTATCAAGGTTTCCAGACTGCAAGCACTTTGGCGGGTGCAAATGGTAGAAGGGTGTATATTGCTCCTTACCAATACATAGTGCCGGGTGGTGAAGTCAGAATAACAAGCGATACTAATATCAAGGAGATTTATATTACAGACCATCTTGGTTCGGTGAGGTGTATAGTTGGTGCTTCTCTTACTATGAAGCAATTTGACTATGACCCTTTTGGAGCTTATATTAGTAAACCATTTCCCGATACTACAAGGGATGGTTTTACTTCTGCTGCCTCTGATATCGAAGAAGGAGAAAGCAACTTAATGCAAATGGGAGTTCGTATGTACTCGGCTCGTATTGGCAGATTTTTATCTGTTGACCCGCTGCATGAATTAATGCCGAGCCATAACCCTTATCATTATGCTTTCAATTCTCCACTTGTGTGGAAAGACCCGAGCGGGCTGGCTCCAG
>CAYUZZ010000569.1:0-1942 GCA_964449505.1 uncultured Hyphomicrobiales bacterium
AAAGTCGCCAGATAATTTTAGAGCTGAAGTGTTAGACTTCTCTCCAACTATAATAACACCTGGAGAAGAAAAAAGTTACAAAATCTTAATTTTCGCTGAAAAAGCTCAGGGTGGCAGGGTTAAAGCCATATTTACGTTCTTTGATAATTTTACTCGATCGGCAGAGTACGATTTTTCACCCCAGATTTCTACTCTCGATATTAAATTAGATGACCAGGTTAGGTACTCTGTAGGTGATACTTTGGCTGTGATTTTAAGGGGAGAATATCCTCAAAAAACAGATATTGATGTTAATTTTTACTTGAAGATGGAGATACGCAACGATTATCTTTATCTTTTGGAAGTACCCGAAAAAGTTAGTATCCAGCAGCCAAGCGGGAATATTGATTACCCACTTAGTTTGAATAAATCATCAGAATTTATCGAATTAACTACTGATGAGGTAATAAAGTTGGACTCGAAAGCAAGTTGGGAAATTGAATTGAAATTTATGGCTTTGCTAAGTCCGACTAAAGATAGCTCGTGGAATTTATCGTTTACTTCTGATAAATGTTTCGAACCAATATCAAAAAATCTGAGCTCAAAGCTTAACGATATATGTGTTTATAATATAAGAGGTATAGGCTGGATCACAGATATATTTATGGCTAATATTTATCCTAATCCAATTAAAAATGAGATTAATTTAAAAGTTGTAATGTCTGAAGATAACACATTAGAAGTAGAAATTTATAATGAAATTGGTATAAAGTTTCAAGAAAATAAATTTTTTCCTTTGAAAAAAGGAATACATTTCGTAAGTTTCGATGTTTGGGATTTACCAAACGGATTGTATTTTTTAAAAATTAAAAATAATACTGAAATAAATAGTATAAAATTTGTTAAAATTAATTAAAACTTGGGAGTTTTTTATGGTTAAAAGATTGGTACCTATTATTGTTGCACTTACTTTTTTGTCGAGTGCTATAACTTTTGCACAGGACATTGCAAACAACCCTATCATGCCTATATACGAGCGTCCACCTATCTATATTGGTCCTGTTTTTGGGTATAATCGTTCTATGCATTCTGTTGACCTTGCCTCTTTTGATGAAGCAATTTGTCCTCGCTTTACGGATGGTAATTCAAATGGTTTCTATGTAGGATTATCTTGGGAACAAATGCTGGGAGATATCACTAATTCTACATCTTCTATTATTTTTCGTGCTTTGTATAATACAATGCCTGCATCTTTGGAAACATCAGAAAATCCAATTCCTTCATTGGTTACAGTTGTAGATGCAAATGGCAATCCAATTAGTGAAACAATCATCAACTCATCTACACTGCATACTCAGGACATATCATATTCTATGATTACTGGTGAAGTGATGTATAAAATCAATCCTATTCCAGGTTTACCTGTAGGCTTTACAGTTGGTCCAACTTTTGATATTGCTATGTCAAAAACTCAAGACCAAAGATATAAATTAGTGCAGCCATTAGAGGCGCAGTTTAAGGTTAATCAACAGGCAATCGATGAAAATGGGTACAAATATGTTGATAATGACCGTACAATTATTATCAAAGAGGGCGACATTCCAGAATCAAATTCATTCCGCTTTGGTATCAAAGCAGGTGTACAATTCGAGATAGTTACCTCTGGTAGAATGTATATTGTTCCTTCAATGTATTATAATTTTGGTATTACTAATTTAAGTTCACGTGAAAATTGGCGTGTAAATGCATTGCAAATGGGTGTGGATTTGAGATTTGCCTTGTAATCTTATCCTCCTAAAATTATTGAATTTAAAGATTGTTCGTCAACTGAACAGTCTTTTTTTTTATTTTATGGAAATAACATTGAACTTCGATATTATAACAAAAAAAAAATTTCACTACGATAAGTTAATATTTATGTGCAGCATTGTATATTTACTAAAATTTTTAAACTTAATTTAGA
>CAYUZZ010000570.1:0-1939 GCA_964449505.1 uncultured Hyphomicrobiales bacterium
TTCTTTTGTACTTGGAGCCGCTATGGCTGAAGCTACAGCTATTTATGGTTTCGTTATTGCCATCTTGTTGATTTTCGTTGCAAAATAGTTAATTCATATACCTATATTAGTAATGATATAGGTATATGCCTATTGTATTTAATTTAAATTTATATAGATATTTTATGGAACGAAGGTGGAATTATGAGTTTAATGTATCCGGTAATTGCCGTGGCTGCTCAAGCAGCTCATAGCCCTGAAAGTGGTTACAATATTTATACGTACTTATTTTCAATTCTTAATTTATTAGTTTTATTTTATTTACTAAAAATAATCCTTTTCAAACCAGTAACTAAAATTATGAATACAAGAACAGAAGGTATAAAGGAACGTATTGAAAATGCAAAAAACAATACTATTATTGCACAAGAGTTAAAATTAAAGTATGAAAATCAGATACTAGATGCTAAAGAAGAAAGAGAAGCAATTTTAACTGAAGCAAGGAAAAAGGCACTAATTGATGCTGAAAATATAATTAGAAATACAAAAATTCAAGCAGAGCAAATAATTGAAAAAGCAAATGAACGAGCACAAAGAGAAGTTGAACTTGCGCTTGAAGGTGTTAAAAATCAGATTACAACACTCTCACTTCAAGCAGCATCAAAAATATTATCTAAAAATATGGACAGTAGTGAAAATAGAAAATTGATTGACGAGTTTTTGGATGAGGCAGGTGTAGCATAATGGCAATCGTACCTGATAGATATGCATCAGCAATTCTTGATTTGGCAATTGACAATGGGAAAGTTGATCAATTTGAAAGTGAGCTTCAACTATTATTAGATGAGATAATAACTGATGATGTTTACCAAATTGTAAATTACCCTATATATACTATTGAACAAAAAATTGGATTGATTCAAAAAATAACTAATAATAATGTTGATGTATTAATTTTAAATTTTTTAATTATATTGCTTAAAAATGATAGAATTAATAGCTTTAGTAAAATTGTTGAAACTTACAAACAATTGGCCAATAAATATAGAAGTATTCAAGTTATCGATGTAGTTACAGCGTATGAATTAGATAGTAATCAAATTGATGATATTATAACTCAAGCTAAATCAATATTTAAAACAGAAAATGTACAAATTAACGTTACTATTAACCCGGAAATAGTAGGTGGTATTCTATTAAAAAAGGGTGATACAGTAATTGATGGAACGTTAAAAAAGAAAATTGAAGATATGAGAAACTTTATATTAAAGAATTCATAAAACTTTTTAGGTTGGAGTGTGAGTAATGAGAATGCCAAGGATAAGACCCGAAGAAATCAGTTCAATTATAAGTGAAGAAATAAAAAACTTTGAGTCGAAAATTGAAAAAGCAGATACTGGTATAGTGCTTCAGTGCGGTGATGGAATTGCAAGGGTATATGGTATAGAAAAATGCATGTATGGTGAACTACTTGAGTTTCCAAATGGAGTATACGGAATGGCATTAAACCTTGAAGAAGATAACGTTGGTTGTGTTATTTTAGATGACGCATCTGAAGTAAAAGAAGGTACTATAGTAAAGAGAACTAATAGGATGGTTGAAGTGCCAGTAGGTGACGGACTAATTGGAAGAGTTGTTGATGCGCTAGGAAATCCTATCGATGGAAAAGGTCCAGTTGAGAGTACGAAGCGTAGACCCGTTGAAAACGAAGCACCAAATGTAGTAGGTAGGAAGTCAGTAAATAAACCACTTCAAACAGGAATACTTGCAATTGATTCTATGATTCCTATTGGTAGAGGACAACGTGAACTTATAATTGGAGATAGACAAACGGGTAAAACTGCAATTGCAATTGATACAATACTTAATCAAAAAGATGAGAATGTTATTTGTATATATGTGGCTATTGGTCAAAAAGCTTCTACAGTTGCTCAAATTGTTAATATGCTAGAACAAGAAG
>CAYUZZ010000571.1:0-1936 GCA_964449505.1 uncultured Hyphomicrobiales bacterium
TCAGGCAAATTATCAATCAAAGCAATGGTTCCCATTTTTTGCTGTTTTTCACGAAATCCTTGTATTTCGTATTGTTCTGGATATTTATCAATTCGATCCAAATAATCGTGTTCTTCTGATACTCGTAATTTATCATCAAGAAAAATTGTAACTCGCCTGCCATTATCACGTTGCTGGCTGTAAAACCAAATGTATCTATCTTGAAACTTAAAGTAGGAATTCATCAATGTTTTGCTAGAGGGCAAGCTTGAGTAATCTACTAATGAATCATTTCTTCTAAGTGGCAATATGTAATTAATGTCTTTTTCTTCGATTATTTCTAAGTTGAGTCTTGAAGTAAATCCTTTGTCGCCTACAACTACAACGTTTTTGATGCCAGATGACAACAATGCCAACTGAAATGTTTTCACTTCACGGACATCGCCTGGAGATAACTTGAAAAACAATGGAGCAGAGTGCTTGCTGGAATAAAGGTAAAGAAGATTTACTTGAGTATCCCACTGCTTTTTGTTGTTGTAGCCCAAACGAGCTTCGTGAATGTTTTTTGACTTACTGAAAATTGGTGTTGCATCAACCATTACAATGTCTTCTTCTCTAATAAACTCACGCATAAAGGATTCATAAAGCGATTGATTCTGTCCAATATCATTCAAAATGTTGCTAATTGTTTTGTCTGAAAAAGCAATATCTTTAAAATAAATGGAATACATAGATTTTTCAAAGAAAAATTGCATATTTTTAATCGGACTACTCTTGAAAAGTCGAGCATACACCATACAAATGATTTGTTGCCAATAATTAGGGAAATACTTTTTCAGTGGTTCAATCCACAGCTTAACTATATCTTCGAACAAAATGAATGCACCAAAGATCTTAGAATTAATAGAAATACTGTTCAAATTGATTGACAGCTGCGATTTAGAAGGTTTCAATCCGTGTTCTTTAGAAATAGAACCGAGACATTTACCAGTTTTTTTAACAGGTCTTTTCCTATCTTTATCCCAATTGCTAGTAACTTCGTAAAGATAATATTTCCCTCTTATGCACCGAAGTTCGGTACCTTTTCTTTTATGGGCAATTGCCCAATCAGGATGTATCATAAACACTCCAATAATACGTGACACGTAATATGTAAAAATACAAAAAAAATTGCTAATGTCAAGAAAAATCTTTCACTTAGCAAAAATATATTACGTGGAGATGGGAAAGTTAGAGATTAATAAAAATATGAGTTATTATCAACCTGAAAATCCTATGGAACAAAATGAAAATAATTTCATAAATAAGGATGTGAAAAATGGTGAAAACTAAATTTTGCAAAAAAATAACCCCCCAGATTTGGGGGGTTATGTGTGTAGTTTGTGTGCAAATCCTCGAAAACTCGCACCAGTCTTATATCTTGCGGAGAAGGAGGGATTCGAACCCTCGGTACCAGTTGTACCAGTACGACGGTTTAGCAAACCGTTGCTTTCAGCCACTCAGCCACCTCTCCGTTTTTCGAAAACTAAGGAATACAAATGTAATTGAATTTCTTATATCTACCAAATTATTTTTTTGTTACTACATAAGCACTTGCTTGGGCTGTAGGTGTAACCATTATGTCCTGTATCATCACATGTGATGGACGGCTTACGGCAAATAATGCTATGTCTGCTATATCGTCACCACTTAGTGCTTCGATGTTTTTATATACAGCAGAAGCACGTTCATCGTCGCCCTTAAATCGTACTAATGAGAATTCTGTTTCTACCATTCCGGGGTCTATATTGCAAATCCTTACTCCAGTGCCATTCATATCTATTGCCATTGATTCGGAAAGTGTTCTGGCTGCTGCTTTGCTGGCACAATATACATTGCCCTTTGGATAAGAATGACGCCCGGCTATCGAGGCAATGTTAACAATAAAACCACTACCTTGGTCTATCATTTTGGGTGC
>CAYUZZ010000572.1:0-1931 GCA_964449505.1 uncultured Hyphomicrobiales bacterium
ATTAACTCCCATTTGGAAGACCTTAATTTTGAATTGAACGAAATTGACATCGTTGCAATTAATAATGAATTGAATATTTTGCAGCAAAATTTGACCAACATTGTCAAAAAAATTGACCAATTAGAACTTAAAAAAGATTCCCTTGACAATAATCTTGATATGCTTGATTCTATGAAATTAGATTTAGAAAATCAGTCGGGCGAAATCCACTCCGAGAACAATGTATTGTCAGACCAATTAGCTCAATTTGATTTACTTGTTAAAGAATCTCGAACTAAAGCAGACATGCTCAGAGTAAAAGTAACCGAATTAGAAAATGCCAGCCAGCTAACTACGTCCAAATTAAAGGAAACTGAGTTTAAAGAAATCGAACTTAAGAATCGTCTCTTAAATATCAACAATCAATTGTCAGCGAACGATAATTTGATTCTAAAAAATAATTCAAAAATAGATACGAAACACAAAGAGATTCATGATTTTGATAAAATGGCACAAAAACTAAAGTTCGACAATAGCCAATTCGAACTACAACTTAAAGGATTGACGATTGAATATAACGAAAGCCAGAACAAACGCCAACTAATCAGCGAACAAATAATTGTGTTAAAAGAACAGTTCGACAATAGCGAAAAAGCAACGACTGAACTAAGAATGGATTTTGACAAATTAAATCAAGCAATACACAATTTGGAATTAATCAGAACACAGCACGAAGCCAATTTAAAAATCTTTAACCAAAGACTTGCTGATGAATTTCAGACCAACCCAGAGCAAGTAAAATTACCTTTAGAGAAAGAGTTCGATTTTGCATCTGCCAAAATATTGATAGCTGATTTAAGAAGTAAACTAAATTTACTCGGTAGTGTTAATTTTATGGCACTCGAAGAATATGAAACCCAAAATGAAAGGCTTGTTTTCTATGAAAAACAAATGGAAGACCTTTCAGAGTCCCAAAAAATTCTTGCACAAACCATTGAAGAGATTAATTTAAATGCTGAAATAAAATTTCAGGAAACATTCGATAAAATAAAGGAGAACTTTAAAGTTTTATTTAAGAAGCTATTTGGCGAAGATGGCGAAGCCGATTTAGAACTTGAAAGTGACGACTTGCTGGAAAGTGATATTAAAATTATAGCTAAGCCACCTAATAAGAAACCTCACTCTATCGGAATGCTTTCGGGTGGGGAGAAAACTTTCTCGGCAATCGCTCTACTGCTTGCAAGATATTTAGTAAAGCCAAGCCCATTCTGTATTTTGGACGAGGTAGATGCCCCACTTGATGATAAGAATATTGACAAATTTATTGGAATGATTAAAGATTTCAGTCTCGAAACGCAGTTTTTGATAGTAACCCACAATAAAAAAACGATGGAAGCGGCAAATACATTATATGGAGTTACTATGCAGGAAGATGGAGTGTCAAAAGTTGTGGCTGTAAAATTAAAATCAGATGCAGCTTAAAATAGGAGAGATATGGCAGCTTATATTAGCAAAGATTTTGTTCACAAAGGTTGTGGCTTAGTTCTTAATCCCATACAGGTATGGAATAGTGTACCCTATTCTGTTCATAAAAATATCAAAAAAGCCATTAAGAATAAAGTAACAGTACGTAGAGCAAAAGGTACAAATCAGGATTTAGATATTCTTAAGTCAATGTGGTATGATGCCGATGACCCAAATATGCCAACCAAAATAAATGATAAAGATTACATGTTTATTGCTTATTTAGAAGACAAACCCGTTGGTTGCATCATTTTACTGCCAGTTGATAAGCATTTATTCCTAAATAATTTGGCTGGCAATACCATAGGAAAAGAACTCAGAATACAAGATTATTTGCTATGGTACTGCGTAAACGAACTTAATGGAAGCCAATTCAAATATATAGATGTGGGTGTATCTTATCGTAAGACTTTATATGATTTTTTTAG
>CAYUZZ010000573.1:0-1931 GCA_964449505.1 uncultured Hyphomicrobiales bacterium
TTCTGACCTATTGAAGTTCGGATACGGTACCACTGAAGAATCAGATTTGGATAATATAATACTTTATATGTCGCAATCAGGAAAACAGATTAACTTGAAAGTTGATTCTTCAATGAAATTAATTTCAGAAGATTTCGAAATAGAAGCCGGTTCACGAATAATTGTTGTCACTAAAGCTGAATATATAACACCCCAATTTGGAACAGTTTCCATACAGGGGAATGTTAAAAAGCCAGGTAATTACTTAATCAAATTAAATAGCAGTAAATTAAAGGACTTAATACAGGATGCGGGTGGATTTTCTGATGGAGCTTATTTGCCATTAGCAAAAGTTGTAAGGCGACAAGAAATAAACTCTACCTTGATAGACCCACGTAAAGAAATATTTGAAACTATGCAGTATTCAGATTTGAAATCCGACGACACCACCAGATTTTACATTGATATTCAATATAAAAAACCTATTGTTGCTGCCGACTTTGTGGAGCTTTTTACAAATAATTCTACTAAAGATAATGTGATTTTACAGGATGGTGATATTATCATAGTGCCTTCAAACCCTGGTTATGTAGAAGTTATGGGGCAGGTAAAAAATCCCGGCATAGTAGAATTTGAAGAGGGTAGAAATATGCTCTGGTATATAGAACGAGCTGGTGGATTCGCAGAAGGCTCCGAGCCATTCAGAGCAAGAATAGTACGGGGTAGAACAAACGTTTGGATAGAGGGTAATGAAAAAACTCTCGTATTTGCTGGCGACAGGATATATGTGCCAAGAGTTCCCGATGAGCCTACCACAGTAACTCTACAGAAATATATTGTTTATGCGAGTATTTTATATACGCTTACAGGATTGCTCAATTTAATATATTTAATTTCCAGACCTTAGAATGAAAAAGTTAATATTTTCCTTAATAATAAGTTTTTTTTCGCTTCAATTTGTAGTTTTTGCTCAAGTTGAGAATATTAATATTTATCATCCTGTTTATAAATTCCTCGAACGATTAGAATTATTAGGATTAACAGAAACGTACAATCTGAACGATTTGCCCTTGAGAAAAGGTGTAATAATGGACATTCTTAATAATGCAGATAAAAACAAAGAAAGTTTATCCCCTTCAGACATAAATACTTTAAATTTATATTTGAGTGAATTCGATAATTTAAATATTCAATCTGCATCAATATTCAAAAGTAATTCTGATTCCAATCAAGTATTATCAGTAGAAATGTTATCAAAAAAAGAGAAGTTCATTTATTTATACAGGGATTCAACTACTTTCACATCAATAAAGCCACTTGGTTCTTTAGATATGATTGCAGTCTCAAACGATACATCTCAATTTT
Organism: uncultured Hyphomicrobiales bacterium; assembly: GCA_964449505.1. Lineage (GTDB taxonomy): Bacteria > Bacteroidota > Ignavibacteria > Kapaibacteriales > UBA2268 > JBDHXE01. The sequence goes on from CAYUZZ010000573.1 coordinate 1,345, forward strand.
CGAGATCATTGATAGGTAATCTTGGATTTAGGTTTAGCGGTACAATCAACAATCAGATTGGATATAATTTGCAGGCAACAAATGGAATTTTGTTAAACGGTAATAGGGACTTAGTTCTTTACGACCCCAAATACAGCAAAAATGTAAAATTTATTTACTACAAAAGCGACCTTGATTTTACTGAATCTCACGTTAATTATCAAAAAGATTGGTTCAACGCTTCAATTGGAAGAGAATACCGGCTGACAGGTGCTGCTTACTTTAATAGATTTATATTATCTGACTTTTCAACATCATTTGACGCAATCTCTTTAGGTGCTGATTTTTCAGGATTTAAATATAAATTTACCCATGCATCATTACTTGGATTTGTCAATAAAGCCGGAACTTGGGAAACAGGATTTGGAATAAGCATCCCACCTAAGTATTTAGCAATGCATAGATTCAGTGTCAATGGTTATTGGGGTGAATTCTCATTTTTCGAAACTGTAGTGTATTCAGATAGACAGATTGATTTAGCATATCTCAATCCACTAAGTTTTTTCAAATCATTAGAGCATGCACTCCGGGATAGAGATAACTCAGGA
>CAYUZZ010000574.1:0-1919 GCA_964449505.1 uncultured Hyphomicrobiales bacterium
TGGTTTATTTACCGCATTATCGCCATCAATCGGGTATTGAGTCATGTATTTCTCTACCGTTGGGCTTTCCAATAAATGGATTTGCCGCAGTTCGCCTCCCAATTCAACCAATTGCCAAAAGGTGGGGGCATCCTTGGGGTAAGGAACCCGTGGAAAATCTATCTTTAGGAATTCGTTGTATTTTTCGCGGTAGGTGGGCGAATGCAACACGGCATAAATGTAATCCAATAAATCCAAGGGAGAAAAGGAGCCATCAATCCCTTCTGCTAAATCGCACACCATGTTATCATCCTCCAAAAAAGCATGGTTCAGCTTTTCGGCTATTGCATCCACTATCACCATATTCAAATTTGGCACACGCTCCGTTTGTTGATTGATGGTTTGTTGGGAGTTGGATTCGGGATATAAATAAAGAGGGAATACACAACCAGTACCAAATAATTTTGCACTTGCGGTAATATTACCTTCAATAATTTTGTCAGTTATAAAACTATGTCGATAATCCTGAGTGGTTTGACGTGGAATAATTAGACCAATATTTGAATGAAGAAAATGTTTCATTACTTCAAACCTTGACCGACCAATAAAACCACCAGAATTTTTAGTAATTATTGTTTCTCTAATATCAAAAGGGCGGTATTGTATTTTTTGTTGATAAAATACATCAGTCAAAATACTGTCTTTTGCTTTTTTAAAATTCCACCCGCTTGAATCTTCTTTATCTTTGTACTTTAATTTTAGGAATTTAATATCCTCCTTTTTAAAATCATCAATAACAATATTTAGTGATTTCTTATCAAAATGAATTGCCAAAGAGTCACATTTTGTTTCAATACCATTTGAGTTTGAAATGAACAATTCATCAACTCTAAATCCTTTTGTATATAACGAATCTAGATCAAAATCTTTCGGAACATAAAATCTGTAGGGTGCAGAAAAGTTTAATTGTTTCCAATCGATTCTAGTAATAGATGAATTTTGTAAGGTCTCATATTTAAACTCTCTTTTACCCTGCAAATCGCAATGAAATACTTGGCCTAAATCAGTTTTCTTTTTATTTCCTGTCTTTATAAAGATATTTATTGAAACTCCTTGCATAATATCAAATACATTTTGATCAGGTGAACCATCGGGGCATACTTCCTTTTTCTTTGCGTTACCATGTAAGTCAAGAATGTATATTTTATCAAAACTTTCCAATAGACTTTTTCGCATTTGGCGGTGTGTAATTCCGTCAATAAAACTATTGTTAGAAATGTAAGCTAATACACCTGTTCCGTTTTTATCAATAAAATGCTGTCCGTAGCGTATGAATTTTATATAATCATCATCAAGATTAATTTTTCGTTCGTTTAAATCCTTTTTATAATCGGCTATGAGATTTTGAATCCATTCACCCTTATTTGTGCTACTCACACTATATGGTGGATTTCCAATAACACACATTACAGGAGTATCTCGCTTAATATGGTTTGCTTCGTTTGCTTCTGTGCTTAACCAATTGGCAAATAATGTTCTTGTGTCTTGGTGGTGTTCTTCGAGGCTGTTGGTTAGGTAAACTCTAAAACGTTGGTCTTTGGTTGGTTTAAAGCCTGTTTCTTTCAACAATAAATCTAATTTCAAGTGTGCCATAGCATAACTTGCCATTAGCAATTCAAAACCATTGAGGCGTGGTAAAAGATGCGTTTCTACATAATTACTCCAAATGCCTTGTTGTCCTTCAAATTTTTTGTGAATGTGTTTGATTACTTCGGCTAAAAATGTACCTGTGCCTGTGGCAGGGTCAAGTATCTGAACTTTGTGTACTTCCTGCTCTATCTTTTCGCCTTGTACATCAACCTTTATTTTGGTTTTGCTTGTGTCGGCAAGTCCTTGCGGTAAATCAAATTCTGTTTTTAAAATATCATCAACGGCACGAA
>CAYUZZ010000575.1:0-1918 GCA_964449505.1 uncultured Hyphomicrobiales bacterium
TAATTTTCTGGATTTAAACAATTTACAGCTCTTGCCAAAATCCTTGCTGTGGTGGTTTTTCCAACTCCCCGTGGACCACAAAACAGATAAGCGTGGTGAATTCTTCCAGTCTTGATGGCATTTTTTAATGTTCCCGTAATGTGATTCTGCCCTACTACGTCGTCAAAAGTTTGAGGACGAAATTTTCTAGCAGTCACCAAAAAGTTTTTTTCCAAGTTTATACCATTCATAGATTTTAAACCATTAACTTATACTTAGATATTTAAAAATAATGATTATTGTAACTTTTTTTTTATTAATGATGTCTATATGATATAATTATTTAGTAATTTTATAAATAATATTTATCCAAAAATTAATTTTAGTTAAGGAGCTATGCTAACGTTATGAATATTTTCAAGACTGTTTTTATTATTTTAATTATTTCTACCCTGAATTTGTTTTCTGTTACACAGAAGCATGTTGGTGTTGACAATAATATTCCCAAGTCCATTATCAACAAAAATAAAAGTATTACTAACAAAGTTGATTCTAAATTTTACTTAAAGAATGCTGTGCACATAAAGTTTAAGTCCGATGCATTACAAAATGGAGTATCTACAAAAGCTATATCGAGCTTATTAAAAAGCCATATAAATACAGAATTAATTAAAAACGCTCAAACTCCTTTTAGAAGTATGATGAGTGAACAGCTTTTATCAAACGATAAATATGGTATTCAAAGGATTGTAACGCTCAACTTTAGTAGTGATATGGACCCTTATCAGATGTGTGTTGATATTATGAAAAGCCCTGCTGTAGAATATGCAAGTCCAATATTTATAAGATATTCTTCTGCCGAGACAGTTAACGACCCCTTACTAATACAGCAATATGGACTGGATTTATTGAAATTAGCTGATGCATGGTCGGTGACCACAGGTGACACAAACATTGTGATTGCCATTGTTGATTCTGGCACAGATATTATGCACGAGGATTTGCAAGGTAACATATATACAAATTGGAAAGAAATACCCAATAATAACATAGATGATGATAAAAATGGAAAAATTGACGATGTTCATGGATGGGATATGATAGGTAATATATCTGTTCAGGATTATTATGCAGGCAATTATAAAGAAGATAATAATCCAATAAATCCCGGTAATTTCCATGGTACACATGTTGCGGGTTGTGCTTCTGCAGTTACCAATAACAGCAAAGGTATTGCTTCTCCAGGTTACAAATGTAAACTTATGCCCATAAAATGTGCTGCGGATGATCCTCAATTAGGTGCTGGTATCCTTAGAGGTTACGAAGGTATATTGTTCGCTGCCCAGAATGGTGCCGATGTGGTTAATTGCAGCTGGGGTGGCAGTGGCTCAAGTCCCGCAGAACAGGATTTGATTAATACTGTGTCTGAAATGGGTGTGGTAGTGGTTGCTGCTGCTGGCAACGATGGTAGCTTTATTGACATCAATCGACAGTACCCTGCAAATTATGACAATGTTCTAAACGTTGGGGCTTCGGCTGGTTCGGATGCAGTTGCAAGTTTTACAAATTACGGCAATAGTGTAACGGTTTATACTCCCGGCTCTCAAATACTATCAACAATGCCAAATAATTCTTATGCAAGGGAAGATGGAACTTCTTTTTCATCACCACTTACTGCCGGAATTGTTGCACTTGTTAAATCTATCCATCCTGATTGGACCCCAAAACAAATTATCAGACAGCTAAGAAGCACTTCTGATAAAACTTTAACTGGTGTAACAGGATTTGAACATTATTTTGTTGGTAGAGCTAATGCTTTCAAGGCAGTCACTTATAATAATCCTTTATTCCCAGACCAAGTATTGCCAGGTATCAACGCAGAAAACCTAAAATTTGCAGGCAATTCATTGGGATTAAATGCAATAGGTAATAGTAAAAT
>CAYUZZ010000576.1:0-1911 GCA_964449505.1 uncultured Hyphomicrobiales bacterium
GTTGAAAATGACGATCTCAATTTTATTGATTTAAACTCATATCCAATTAAATTAGCTCCCAATGAAGATATATTGTTAACTTATGAATGTAAACCACAGAAAATTGGCGAAATTTCGAACACATTATCATTTGAATCTAATTCAAAGAATAATCCAGTTTTGACATTGAGTGCATTTAGTTCATTTTATGATATAGCCTCAAATGTTTCGACAATTGAATTTATTGAAACCGAGATAAACCGAAAGTTAGAGTATTCATTTTATCTGTTCAACAAAAGCAACACTTCAATTAATTTAGTAAGTGGAAAAATTGAAGGCAATAATTCAGCAAATTTCAAATTAATCACCGAATTGCCAATATTAATCCCTCAGAGCGATAGCTTAAAAGTTATAATATCGTTTGAAGGTAATGCCCCAGGGGATTACTCGGCTAATTTAAATTTCAATTTTGAAGAAACTGACAAATCAATTGATTTACCTATGACTGCTAAAATATCACCAACCTCAATTAATGAAGATATTGATGAAAATTACAATATTCTGGCTTATCCAAATCCAGCTACCAAGATTATCAACATAAAATTGGCAAACTATTATGAAGGCAACTTGGGTATTGAAATAATAAATGCGCTTGGGCAATCAGTCTATTCAAATCATCATTTAAATGGTAGTAACATCAGCATTAATTTGGAAAATACAGATAAAAAATTTCTAACCGGTGGTATTTATTTTATTAGGATTATTACTTTGAATAAAATTTATCATCTTCCTATAATAATTAAAGAATAGGCGGTTTCCGAAACCTATAGTTTGACTATTTGAAAATCCATTATCCCTTTTTAATTGCTTATGATATTAAAAAGGGATAATTTTCTCTCTTTTAGACTAATTCTCATTTTTAAAGGTAACTTCAAAAATCGAGAATAATACATTAATTTTGAGTTGATTTTTTATTTGTAATTTCATTTGTCTATATTTGCAATTGCTTGTAAGCAATATTAGGAAATTATAGATAAATCCTGTGAATAATGAATTAGATTCATATTTTAATAACACCCAGCTACCTGCCATATTAATTCAAAATATTGCTAACGATTTTGAAATAATAAAAATCAACGATTCATTTACGAATTATTACAACAGGCTCAATACAAGTATTGTTGGGAAAAAAATTAACGATCTCTTCTATAACTACCCAGATGTTTTGAATGCGATTGTTGAGGCTAATTTGACTGGCAAGTCTAAAACGAATGAACTTGCAATTAGATTAGGTAAAAATGATAAAATCTTTAAAATCATTTTTAACGTTTTCAAAATTGGTCAGAATCGATTAGTTATTGAATTAATTAATAATCCTCGTAAAAAAATATTCGGTAACAGATTGATTGAATTAATTTCATCGGTTCAGAAAATTCTTGATAGTGATTTAGTTTCCTTCACATTAATAGATAGTGACCTGAAAATAATTGGTTTTAATAATCTTTCCAAATATAATGCAAAACTAATTTATGACAAAGACATAAAAGAGGGTATTTCATTTTATGAATTTGTTAAACCAGATAACATCGATGGTTTCCAGGCAACTATTACAAAAGTACTTAATAATGAAAAAGTCTTAGTAAATGCAGAAATAAAAGATATGAGTGGAATAAATCATAACTACAAAATGAATTTTATTCCAATCAAAGATAAACAAGGAAAAGTAATCAACATATTAATTACTTTAATTGATGTAACAGCGGAAAAAAAATATGAGAAAGAATTGTATGACGCTAAAGTTCATGCAGAAGAAAGTGATAAATTAAAGACAGCATTCCTGTCCAATTTGTCACACGAAGTAAGAACCCCAATGAACGCCATTAAAGGTTTTGTAAATCTGATGCTTGAACCTGGCTTTGATGAAACAGAAAG
>CAYUZZ010000577.1:0-1910 GCA_964449505.1 uncultured Hyphomicrobiales bacterium
AGCCGTTATTCTTGTTCTGTCGTCACTTCTTCTTTAATTTCCATTGTATCCATTTCGTCAAATGTTACAACTCCACTTAATTTCAATTTCAGGTCTGACAATATGTTATTTACTCTACTCTCAATAAATTGGTCTATTGCATTGTCTGGAAACTCTACAGTTCTTGCCCAATCTAAAATTTCACCTGACAGTAAATGAGAAGGCATAATTGCTTCAAATTCTGGTTTGTCATAATCTTTCATATACTCAAGCGGATTCCTATTTGTAATATCAAGATTTGTAATTTGAGTTAAATAGGCAATGTTCATCAAGCTGTCACTCGTGATTTTATTTTTATGTTGATTTTTTAAAACATAATCTGAATTAGTAGGGAAAATATGATGCAGATTTGGTTTATCTAATGTGAAAAAGAAATTTTGAACTAATACTTCTCTGTTACAATGCTCCCAATCTTTAGGTTGTGCACTTGCATATAATGCCAAAACAGCTCTACTCATTCTACCTTTTGAACTATATGTTGCTGTGCGAAGTTTTTGTTTATCAATTAAGAACCTTTCAAAAACAACTGGTTCATTCATTTTGTCCTTGTTCAAAAAATCAATATGAAATGCCAATTGTGTAGTGTTACTCAACAAATCGTCATTATGGAAGCTGTTAAACCAGAAATACTTTTGTAATAGGTTGTAATCAGGTGAACTATTTTTATAAAAATATGCGGAAATGGTAAAGTAGAAATAACGAAATGGTATTAAGTAAGGTGTTTTAATATGTAAATGATTTTCAAAAAAATCAAAGGTTTTGAGAATAGCTTTTTTTGTTTCATCCCAAACGGCTAAAATGTGTTCGGTTTTTATCTCATTTAAGTACCTGTCAGTAATATTTCTTACGCCACTATTTGGAACATTGTGATTAATAATTACAGCTAAAATTTGAAGATAATCAAGGTCACCTATTTTTAAAAATTCGCTGTTATTCTGCTTTCTAAAGTCATCTATTAAATCACGAAGATAAAATCCTTTGTCCGCTGGGCTAGTAGCTGTCTGTGGAGCTGAAGGTTTAAATGTCTTTGCAACAACAATGTCAAAAATATTTAATGGTTTCCCAGCTTGGTTAATCCGCTCAAAAATTTGGCAAACTTCCGAAACCTGAATGCCTTTAACTTCAATGAATGAAATTCTGTAATTGTCAAGAACGCCCTTAATTTTTGACAATTCAGTTAAAAATGAATGGTTAAAATTCTTATTAACGGTTGAGCTATTAAAAATACTTGTCTGAACTGTAGTAAAGTTGTTTTTAATGTCAATCAATTTAACGATTAAACCTTCGTCAAATCTTTTTTTCTTGCCAATATTTGGCCTAATTTCTCCGTTTCTGTCGTCAATCTCGCTCCAAAATAAAAATCGGTTCCGATAACTCTCATCATCTGTGTCATTGTCCATTGAAACGGTTAGGTCAACATAAAGTAATGGGTCGAAATCTGGTCGTCCTTCAATAGTTCCACCATAGAGCGAAGTCAATAATGAAGTAGTCCGTTGTTGTCCATCAAGTATATATTGATATTCTGTCCGACTAAAATTTGTATCAGTAATTTGGTGTCCCCCAATTTGTCTATGATTTTGAAGTTTTAAATCAGTTTTCCAAATCAAAATACTCCCCAAAGGATAGAATTTGTAAATACTGTCCCAAAGTTTCTTTACGTTCTCTTGTTCCCAAACAACGTCACGTTGAAAAGTCGGTATCTGATAATTTTTAGCTATCAACTCATCAAGGTAAGTTGTCAATCCTTTGTTGGTTGGAAATATCCTGTCTGTATAATTCATATTTTCTGTCAGTTTAAGTTGATGTGTCGTTTTTTTATAATGGCTTACAACGTTTGAGGCTAAAAGCTGGCGGGCATTTCAAAGCGCTTC
>CAYUZZ010000578.1:0-1909 GCA_964449505.1 uncultured Hyphomicrobiales bacterium
TTTCTGTTAAACCTTAATAGCATTTGCATTTCTTCTAAAACATCTTGTGCAGACTCTAAAAAATCTTTGCTTCCATGGATAAATATGTTTCCTTTAAAAATTTTACTACCTACAACAGGTTTAAAAACGCTCCAATTTTCTTTTTGTTCAGCATAAGAATTAGTATCAATTGTGCTAAATTTAAACTCACGTCTTATAATATTATCATTATATAGAATTACAGTGAAATGTTCTCCAGCATTTAATATTTGCTGAAACTCGCCAGATAGCGAATTAGATTGTGTTTTTATTTTCTTCCCATTTTTGTCGCGTATCTCAATATTTACTCCAATAGGGTTTCCAGAGTCCTCCTCAGTGATTATACCGGTAACTAAAACTAATGTAGAATAGGTGGTGGAATTGACTAAAAAAAGAATTGAGATTATCAAAAGCAGAAATTTTGTTACTTTTACCATTTATTATCCGTTTTACTTATTGTCAATATAATATAAACGTTTTTTTGTGATTAGTATTTATGAAAAAAAACTTAATTCTTATAATTTTATTTGTACTTAATTTAACCGTGATTAGGTCTCAAGGTACATTTAATTTAAATCAGAAGCTTACGCCTGAACTTGTAAAGGAATGGGACCGGTATATTAGAAAATATGCACCAGCAGATAGTGCTTTTAATCTTGTTTTTAACTGGGCTCAACGCCATTACCAGTTTCAGAGAGCTGCAGTCTCTAAATATATTTTTGAAATGTACAAACCTCTTTTCCCAAATTATGAATCGATGTTTGAAACACAAATTAGGAATTGCGAACAAGTGATGTTATCACAAGTACCAAGCACCGAAATGCGTCCTCTTTATGATGATTTCATCAAAAAACATGCACCTGCAGACGATGCTTTTGTGGCAATACAGAGGTTAGCTCATAAATATATTGTTAGAAAAGAGTGGGATTCTGCTGCCACAACGTTCAGGCTTTATACACAATACTTCCCATCTTCAAAAATTAAAATTAACAAGATTATTGACATTTTAAACGATAAATCGGAAGAATTATTAATCAGAAATATTGGTTCTGTAATTAATTCTACAAGGAGTGAATGGGATCCAACATTAACTCCAGATGGAAAGTATTTGTATTTTTCGGCTGACCATCGTCAGGGTGGAAATGGAAAATCTGATATTTGGTTTTCAGAATTAATTGATGGAAATTGGAGCAAACCCAAAAATTTAGGAAAAAATATTAATCAAAATAGAGAAGAAACGGTTGATAATGTTACTTTAGATGGGACAACTCTTATACTCTCTGGAGATTTCGAGGGTACTTTTGGTAAATTTGATATTTATCTTGCAGAGAAAGATTCACTTGGTTGGAGTAATTTGATTCATTTAGGAAAACCAATCAATTCTCAATACCATGAGGAATCTGCAAATATTAGCTCCGACGGAAATGTTCTGATATTTACAAGCGACCGTCCAGGTGGAATAGGACCCCATGTACCAATAAACTCGATTTTCTATCATGGTTCTACAATGGGAAATATGGATATCTACGTATGTTTCAAAACTGATTCTGGGTGGACTGAACCAAAAAATATGGGGGACATTATTAATACACCATACGCAGAAAGATCCGTATTTTTACATCCCGATGGGAGAACTTTATATTTTAGCTCAAATGGCCACCCTGGACTTGGTGGATTAGATGTATTCAAATCGTCAAGGCTTGATGATTCGTGGTTAAATTGGAGTGAACCAGTAAACCTTGGAAAAGAAATTAATGGTGCAGAAGAGGATTGGGGATATGTAGTGGATGTTCGTGGCGATAGTGCTTTATTTTCAAAAGAAGATGGCTCTGTTGGATTTGGGGGTTGGGATATTTATTCAATAAAACTGCCTGATTATGGCAAACCCTCA
>CAYUZZ010000579.1:0-1891 GCA_964449505.1 uncultured Hyphomicrobiales bacterium
CATCCATAACACTCTGCACTCTACCAAAAGGTGCAGAGATTTGTACACCTTCGATCATATCTTTAATGGCGTCAAGAGTTTCTCTTGCAATCAAAATTCCCTCTTTTATACTACCTTCTTTTGAATCTTCATATATCTTAAGTCGTTTTAGAACACTTTTGGGTACATTACAGCCAGGTATTTCATTATTCATAAATTCAGCATTTCGTATGGAAGTAAGTGGCCATAGTCCTGCAATTAAAGGAATTCTCAAGTGTTCAATCTTTTTAATAAAATTCTCTAATTGTCTGATGTCAAACACAGGTTGCGTAACAATGTATTCGGCTCCTGCCTCAACTTTCCAATTTAACCTTTTTAATTCCTCATCTAAATTAACTGCACCTGGGTTAGCACCAACGCCGATATGAAATGAAGTTGGTTCTCCTATAGGATTACCCGCAATGTCTAATCCGTGATTTAAACGGTTTATAATATTTACAAGACCAATGGAATCAACATCAAAAACCGCCGTTGCATCGGGGTAATTACCTAATTTGGGGGGATCTCCAGTTATTGCTAAAATATTCTTTAATCCTAATGCATACGCACCAAGTAAATCCGATTGAATACCAATAACATTCCTATCACGGCAAACATAATGTAAAACTGTTTCGATGCCTATTTTATTTTGAATCTGAAGAGCCATAGACAATGCCGACATACGTGCTGATGCACGCGGACCATCTGGAATATTTATAACATCTATGCCATGATAGTACATTTCTTTGGCTTTCTCAAGAACCGGTACAGTAGCTAAGCCATGCGGTGGAAGAAGCTCGACAAATGTTACAAAATGATTCTCGGACATTCGCCGAGCCAATCTGGATTTATCTTTTCTGAGAATCACCTTTTGGTCTTTAACTGGCGACATCTTGTAAATATCAAATTTTCTTTTTTTGAGTTCAGGTCTAATGGCGTTTATCATATTCCTCATTTTCCTGATATGCTCTGGTCCTGTTCCCAAGCATCCACCAATAATATTTGCCCCGGATTGAATAAAATGTTTAGCGTATTCACCCATATATTCTGGTGATGTAAGATACATGTTTCTCCCATCAATATTTTTTGGTTTTCCGGCAGAAGGCATTATAGATAAGGGTTTGTCAGTCAGATTACGGACTCTTTCCAACCATCTTAACATTACTTGTGGACCAACAGTTGAATTAACTCCAATTGCATCAGCTTTGCAATGCTCTAATTGCTGAATGATAAATTCAGGTTCAGCCCCTGTTAGTGAAGTACAATCTTCATCAATGGTAAGCTCTGCAATTATGGGTAGGTCGCATATTAGCTTGGCAGCCTCTGTAGCGAGAATTAGTTCTTCTGGGTATATAAATGTCTCGAAAATCAACAAATCGACTCCAGCATCGACTAAGCCCCTTAAATGCTCTTGATATGCCTCAATTGCTTCTTCTTTGGAAGTAGGACCTAATGGCTCAATTTTAATTCCTAAAGGTCCAATTGAACCAGCAACCCAAGTGCTGTCTCCAGCAACTTCTTTTGCAATTAAAGCACCTTGATAATTAATTTCATATAATTTATCGGTTAATTGATATTTTGCCAATTTGTACCGGTTAGCACCAAAAGTATTAGTTTCGATAATATCAGCACCTGCTTTAATGTAATCTTCGTGTATCTGCTTTACTAATGTAGGATTTGTTAGATTCGTTTCATCAAAACATTTGTTTATGAAGATTCCCCGATTATAAAGTTCGGTTCCCATACCACCATCAAAAAGTAAAGTTCCATTTTGGATTTTATCTATAAGGTCTAATTTGTTTTTCATTTTATAATGTGGATAAATAAAAGTCTTATTTACGTTACAATGAATTTCTTATTTAAACTACTTTTA
>CAYUZZ010000580.1:0-1886 GCA_964449505.1 uncultured Hyphomicrobiales bacterium
TTGCCGGAGTTAATGTTACTGCCTAAATTAATAGGTTCAGCCCATTCGCCCTCTTCAAAAATACTTGTGTAAATATCCAGCCCACCAATACCGTTTGGACGGTCAGATACAAAGAAAAGCATACTTCCGTCTTTTGTAACAGATGGATAGGATTCATAAAAATCAGAATTAATACTTCCCGGCAGAGGCACAGGAGCACTCCAAATATTACTTTTATATTCAGAGATAAACAAATCACTATTTTTTCTTTTAGAATTGGTATTCATTCCAGCAAAAATAACATACTGCTTGCTGTTTCTTTCAAAAAAAACTGGCAAACCACTATTAGGATAGAAACTGACAGGGATTGCATTATCGAATATAACGTCCCCGAATTTGCCATTCAGATAATCAGAATAAAAAATTCTGATGTTATCGGAATTATTAATGTTCAAAGAAGTGAAATATAGTTTATCGCCATAGAATACTGGAGCGTATTCGTCGCTCTCGGTATTAAACAATTTGCCTAAATTCCCGCCCTCTTTTTTATCGGTACATTCTTTGATTGATGAGCAAGAACCGACAATAAAAACCATCACAAGTGCTAATAATATTTTCATTTTTCTAAAATTTCCAATTTTCAATATATAAATTTACGAAAATTCCTCAAAACTACATAAGTTTGTAAAATGTATTATTTAATATCGGAATAAATTGCGTTCAACAATAGCGGAAATTAGCATTTCAAATTTAAAACATAATTTAAATAAATTAAGGCAATTTTCTGGAAATGCAGACATTATGCCCGTCCTAAAGGCAGACGCTTATGGGCATGGTATCATTGAAATAAGTAAAATACTACGTAAAGAATCTGTAAATGTAATTGCACTGGCATTCGCAGACGAGGCTGTAAAACTAAGAAACGAAGGTGATACAGGAGATATATTTGTATTAATTCCAGGTACAAGCTATGATGCCGAGTTATATGTTGCCTATAATCTACAGGCGTCAATTGAAGATATTAATATAGCAAAAAAACTATCTGATGAAGCCGTAAAGCGAGGAATTAAGATAAGGTCTCATTTATTTATTAATACAGGAATGAACCGGGACGGTATAGAGCCCAATCATGCTTTACAGTTTATAAAAGAGTGTAGTAAGTATGAGGGTATTGAAATGATTGGAGTAATGACACATCTGGCAAGTTCTGAGCTGGAAGATAAATACTTTGCTTTGAAGCAACTACAAGTATTTGATGATACCCTGGTTGAATTAAAAAATAATGGCTTTACTTTTAAAAAAATACACGCATTAAATAGTGCGGGAGTACTAAACTTTCCAAATAAAAAATATAATATGGCCAGATGCGGAATTGCACTTTACGGATATATGGACTATCCTGAATTAGCCCAAAGAATGGATTTAAAGCCCATTTTAACTCTCAAATCAAGAGTTATCAACATCAATAAGATTAACCCAGGTGATACTGTCGGATATAGTTTAAAGTATTTTTCCGATGACAATAAAAAAATTGCTGTTGTTCCATTAGGCTATGGTGACGGATTCCACAGAGTTCTTTCAAACAAAGCAAGCTGCTTGATAAATGGTAAAAAGTACAAATTGGTGGGTACTATATGTATGGACCAATGCCTTATTGATATTGGCAATGATGATATTAAAATAGGAGACGAAGTGATATTTATTGGTAGTCAGGGTGAACAAAAAATCGATGCCTTCGAATTAGCAGAGATTATGGGTACGATACCATACGAGATAACTACAGCCCTCAAGTGGAGAGTACCCAGAATATATATTGAATAAAAAATCTCCAATTAGATTTCTGAATTGGAGATTAGAATATTCAACTTTAATCTTCTAAAAAAACAATAGTAAAATGTATTATTTTA
>CAYUZZ010000581.1:0-1879 GCA_964449505.1 uncultured Hyphomicrobiales bacterium
CATATTATAAATGTAATAATTGAAACTGAAACTACTATAGGCACAAAGTATTTGGCAATTTTATCAGCCAATTTTTGAATGGGTGCTCTTGAACGACTTGCATTATTCACCATTTGAATAATCTGAGAAAGCAAAGTGTCAGCACCAACTTTTTCAGCAATCATAATGAATGATTTTGTTCCGTTAATTGTTCCTGAACTTACATTATCGCCTTTTATTTTATCTACAGGAATTGGTTCACCGGAAACCATTGATTCATCAACACTTCCTTCTCCCTCAGCAATTGTACCATCTACAGGAATTTTATCCCCTGGCTTTACCCGAAGTAAATTTCCAACTTTAATATCATGAATAGAAATAACTTTATCTTCTCCATTCTCTACCAATACAGCTTCGGTTGGAGCTAACTTCATCAATTCTTTTATGGCTCCACTCGTTTGACTATGTGCTCTTGCTTCCAACAGTTGCCCCAATAAAACTAACGTTAAAATTACTGCCGTTGCCTCAAAATAAAGATGTACCGTCCCTGAATCTGCTTTAAATTCAGCAGGGAAAATATTTGGAAATAGTAAACCGGCAATGCTGAATATAAAAGCAACACCTGTGCCTATTCCGACTAAGGTAAACATATTAAGATTCCAGCTAATAATCGATTTCCAGGCACGAACAAAGAACATCCAACAGGCATAAAATACCACAGGTATGGTTAAAGCAAATTGTATCCAATTCCAACCTTGTTGACTCATGATTTGAGTCAAAGGTTTTCCGGGAATTAAATCGCTCATGGCTATAAGAAATACAGGGACTGCAAAAGAAGTAGATATAATCATCTTCTTAGATAAATCCTTATATACCTTTTGTTCTGCACTTATACTTGGTTCTAATGGAATTAAATCCATACCGCAAATTGGACATGAACCAGGTTGGTCCTTGATAATGGCTGGATGCATCGGGCAGGTATATTGCTGACTGGAGGAAAGTTGAGGTTGTTCCACTAAATTCATACCACAGACTGGACAATTCCCCAGTTTATTATATGTTTTATCCCCTTCACAATGCATAGGACAGTAATAAATACCGTTTCCTTTTGTTAATTCAGGAGCTACGTGATGATGATGATGCTCAAGCTTCTCGTGCCCTATTCCTGGTATATCTATAGAGTAATGCAGACCAGCTTGTAATAATGTATCTTGCAATTTTTTTAGCGGAATATGGGTGTTCATTTCTATGGTAGCCTCCGATTTTTGTAAATCGACTGTCACCTTCTGAATTTGGCTTAATTCTCTTAATGCCTGCTCTACACTGATTTTACAACCAATGCATGTCATGCCATTTACTTGATATGTATTTTTCATTATCCTTCCCTATATCCACAACTGTCCATTTAACTATTGTTTATTTCGCTTTTGCACACTTTTCAGTAGCTTCTTCGAATTATTTTTATTTCGTAAATCTACACCAAAAAGACACATTTGCAAAGTAGCAAGTTATTCTTATTTATCTACGTACTCTCAATAAATGCTATGCAAAGTTACTATTTAATTGTGACAAATACAAAATAATTTAGAAATTATAAGGGAACTACTATGAGAATTTATTCCTATGAATATTTCTTAATTAACCTTATCAATTCAATTTTGTTTACGGGTTTTGCAAGATAGTCGTCACATCCCGCTTCCTTTATTTTAAACTCATCGCCACTTTGTGTATAAGCGGTAATAGCTATTATTGGCAAATCATTGCGGAAAGATTTGATAATCCGTGTTGCTTCATCGCCATTCATTACCGGCATTTTAATATCCATCAAAACGACGGTGATCTCGGGATGCAGCTTGCATAAATTAACTGCCTCCCGGCCATTACATGCCCTTAATAATTT
>CAYUZZ010000582.1:0-1878 GCA_964449505.1 uncultured Hyphomicrobiales bacterium
GTTTTATTTGGTTTTAAATTAAGATAATTTAATCATTATCAGGTAATATAATATTAAATTTGCTTAATACTGGGCAATGATCCGAGATTTTCTCTACTTCGTAGTCCTCATATTTTGCATGGGAGTTGTACATCATTACACTCCCCTGTACAAACCGTTTAAAAGTACTTCTGTTAATGACAATATGGTCTATATTGTCCCAGTTGGGATTTTTGCAGCTTCCCAAGTTATCGGTTAAAAATAAGTATTCACCACCAAAAGTGATGGGAGAAAGAACCTTGGATTCTCTTTTAGGGTTATCATTAAAATCACCAACTATAATAATATCTTTTTCATTAGTATTGCTATAAACTGAATCAGCCCAATTCCTGATAACTTTTGCCTGTAGTTTACGAAGTTCATAACTTTCAATTTTCATTTGTTCAGTAGAATCGTATCTTGAAGTTGATTTAAAGTGAACTACCATAATAAGAAAATCAAAATTCCCTTTTTTTGCTTTAACCACCAATCCCGCTCTAGTTCTATCTTTTTTGACAACCATGGGCTGATAATTTTCAACAAACTCTACTTTCACAGTATCTCTGTATAAAATTGCAGGATTTTGAATATAGCCTGTTTCTCCCAACATATATTTATATCCTGGCAAAAACTTCATCAATCTTTCCATAGCCTGTTTATTTTCAATTTCCTGAAGTCCTATAATATCAGCCCCTGTATCTACAATTAACTCAGCAATTCTCCTACAGTCATAATCACTTCTTTCATTTCTGTCTTTAATACCATCGCCAAACCACTCTAAATTGAAAGATGCAACAGTTATTGCATTTTCATCATATTCAACTTTGTAGTTATTGCATGAACTAATCCAAAGTGATACGATTATTATTAAAACATAATTTTTCATTTGCCGATGCCAAAAATTGATTTGAAAATATGACCTGCCATTTGAGGATTTTCCTTTAATCGCCTTGATGAATAACCATACCAATCCTGTCCGAATGGAACATATACTCTTAAGTTATGGTTTTGGCTTAATAATTCATCTCTTCTGCCCTCTCTTACCCCAAGAAGCATTTGAAATTCATATTTGTCTTTCTTAAGGTCTCTTTCTTTAATTTGTTTGAGAGCATATTGAATAAGAATTTCATCGTGGGTGGCAATACCAACATAAACTCCGTTGTCCAGCATAAGGTTCAACAATTCTTTATAATTTGAGCGTATTTCATCGGCACCTTTGTAGGCAATGGTAGCGTTTTCATTATAGATTCCTTTGCAAAGCCTGATGCTTGGTTTGTAATCTAATAATTTCGTAACATCATCAACACTCCGCCTCATATATGCTTGAATAACTATGCCAATATTATCATAACCATTGTCTCTAAACATTTTATACATTTTTAGGGTGTCGTCAGTAAAGGGAGAATTCTCCATGTCTAATCTCACAAATAATCCTAATTTTTTTGCTTTTTCAACCAATTGCTTTACATTGTTATAACCAAATTCAAAGTCAATGCCCATTCCGACAGATGTTGGTTTAATAGAAAGATATGTTTTAAGGTTATTTTCATGAATTGAATCAAGAACCTTTGTGATCATACTAAGTTCATGAAGAGCTCTTTCTTTGGTAGTAACAAATTCGCCTAATACATCAATTGTACTACAACCACCTTTATTCATAAGACTTTTTGTAACCCTTACAGCATCATTCAAATCCGGACCTGCAATATATTTTTTTGCAAACAGATACACTATTGATTTTGGTATCAATGGGAGTACTTTAATAATTAATTCGTTTAACATTTATAAATTCCATATTTTTTGTTAAAAATCATAATACAAAATTACACAATGTATTGATTTATTGTGAATTATTTTTCA
>CAYUZZ010000583.1:0-495 GCA_964449505.1 uncultured Hyphomicrobiales bacterium
TTATCGGGAATAAGATTTATGGAATTATTAATTGCAACAAGGCTTCTGGGGTAATGTATTTCGTAATAATCAAAATAAGGTGTGGCGGAATTATCTTTGGCATTCGAATAATCAAGTTTAATAATACTTCTGTTATCATTGGAAATCATACTTGCAGGTATTTCTATATTGGCATACTTGCGGGTAGCTGCCTGATATTCACTATCTGGCGAGATAGAAAGATCTCCGATTGAAGTGTTGTTCTCGTAAATTTTGTAAGTTCCTATATTTGCACTATAAGCATCTGGATTATATGAATGGTGAGCAAGTGCAAATCTATATAATATTTTTCCGCTTCTGTCCAAATTTTCTAATAATACAGGGCTGAAAGGAACACTAAAAAACGTCCTGCCAAACCAATCCCTGCCAGCACCGGGGTTATATGGATTTATAATATCTTCCTCGAAAACAAACCTTTCAGTATAATTTTTAGGATGATTAATTATCTCTCCATCT
>CAYUZZ010000583.1:505-1877 GCA_964449505.1 uncultured Hyphomicrobiales bacterium
TCAGCGATGGCTCTTTTGCCATCGTTACCACCCCATGTAAGAAGGTAGCTAATTTTACTTGAATAATAATTCTGATAATGCCAAATTCCGCCGTTGCGGTTTTCAAATCCAACTGGTCCCGCACCAAAAAACATTATATCTTTCAAAGTGCCATCTGAGTTAGTATTAACTATGATTTCTTGTTCGTTCATTTCATTTTGTTTGTCATCACTTATAGATTCGGAAAGTGGCTTGCCCCCTATACCGAATATTTTCAATGATTTAACATCAGAGGGAAGCAAATCATAACCCATTGCTTTAATATCATTAGCTTCGATTGTATAAATACCTGTTTGACTTACTTCGAGTTTCAACCATTTGCCGTTGCTAAGTTCACTCATTCGAGGTTCCTTGCTCAACAATTTACTCGTATTTTTTGAAGAGAATAATTCGGCAACACCCCAATTGGTTGTTTCATTAAAATTAATTGCATTTCCATAGTTGAAATTATCGGGTATTTTGGGAGCATACGAAATTGACGAAAAATCTACTTCTATGCGGATACTTTTTAAAACGCTCAGTTCAGAAATTTCGACATCATATTTATATGGCAAGATAGATACTTGAGCTATATATTTAGAACCGGCAATTCCCTTATATTCGATTTTAAGAAATTCATCCTCTGACCCCAAGTTTGCTTTTTCTGTAGTAAAATACTTGTCATTTATAGAATAATGGTATTGGATACTATCCTTTGTGTATATTTTTTGTGGAATTGGTGCTAATTTTAAATTATTTTTTCCTTCGTATGAAATATCCAAAATACGGAAATTGAATCCGTTTTTTGAAGGTATATTGATATTTAAATTAACAAGCTGTCTGAATGGTTCGCCCACATTTCCGACAATTTCTGCATCTTCCACTATAGGAATTTGGTAGAAATCACCATTGATAATAGTTTGCTTAAATTTCAAATCATCGAATTTATATTCAAATATCAATTTATTTTCATCAGATGAAATTAATTTGAAATCGTTTGAGTAGGAATTTTGGACAAGAATCAGCAGTAGCAAAACCACATACATGTATTTTATTTGATTAATTATAGCCATATATTACCCCTCTCTTCCAAATGGAAAAAGATTTTTTTAAAAATATATAATCACAAGTAAATATAAGACAATAATAATACCAAATTGTTACACAAATTATTGAAACGAACGTAAAAAAAAAATATTTTAAGAAATTTAAAAGAATGCCTCACTAACGGGGGGAAGTGTCAGTAAGGCATGCAGCATAAAGAGGAAGCGACAGTTTAAGAAAACCGTCGAGCGAAAGACGAGACTCGAACTCGCGACCCCAACCTTGGCAAGGTTGTGCTCTACCAACTGAG
>CAYUZZ010000584.1:0-1874 GCA_964449505.1 uncultured Hyphomicrobiales bacterium
TTTCAGTGGGCAGCAAGCAAATTAATGAATGATTCATTAAAGAATAATTGCTTTGCAAGTCATAATTATAATGATTATTTGAATACAAATGCTCAATTACTCTACAATATTACAGCACCCACCTGGTTAAATAAAGGTAGTTATCATCCTGGATTTTGGTACGCACCATTTATGACTTATGAACCAACTTTGCCCTTAACTTCAAGTGGTGATAATTTTGGACAGATTTTAAGACCTGATGATGAATCAAATCCAATATTCGGATTTAAAAATAGAAGGGTAGAACCAAGCACAAACCCAACTGATATAAATTATTCTCGGATGGTTTTAGTTAAATCACTCGCGAGTTCTTCGGATAAAATAGTTTTAAATGATATTTATCCCCAACCTCGTTTTAAAACTCTTATACACGATCAATTTATCAGATCTGGAATGACAGATAAATACCTTGGCAAAAGATGGTATCTTACAATAAATTTAAGAAGATTAAATCCAATTGCTGAAACCGAAGTAGACGATGAAATCGTTCTCAAATTAAGAGTCAAATACTGGTTGAGCAATAATACAACTGCTTATAATATTGTATTTGATAGTATTCCAATGCAAGGATTAAGCAATACGGAAGCATTAAATTTCAAGGAAAATAGAGGATATGCTCAAAAGTTAGAACTTGTCTCTACTAAAACTGAAGAATTGTTTATAAGAAGAAACATGTTATCAACAGATATTGCATATCCGGATAGAACCTTTTCTGCTTCGTTTTTTTGCACAGAAGCAGCAAATCCAAACCCAAACCTGAATCAAAACCCCTTGTTCACTGAAAGCCACGAAGTAAACAAAATAGATTCCATAGATATAGAAATAGAATATTACGGGCATACGGATGTAGCCATAGATTATGTTAGAATCGAGAGTATCAACGCTCATTTTCTATTGAGAGGAAGAGTAGATGAGATTTACCCATTTATACCGGATCATAAAGATGGAAGAGGATTTATAACATTACATACCGATCCAGATGAACCATACCCATATCCCGATCCCGATTGGAGTGAACAACCCAACGATATAACTTATATAATGCAATCAGCACTTGATGATATGCTGACAAAATCAAATAACTGGGCGAATGGAAAATTATACCGTTTTTATTTTCAGGATACAGAATCAGATAAATTTTATTGGTGGGGACCTTTGCGTTATGCAAATTTAATAAGCAATGGAATGTTTATCCCAAGAGATGTACATACATTTCCAGAAATATATAAGTATTACACCAAATCAACTGTGAGATGGATAGGAACTACATTTTCCAATATGGATACACAAATGGCTGCACCATTTCTGAGATATGGAAAAGACAATACATCTACTTTTGGGTTGAAATTTGGTTATATTTACTCCGGTGATGGAGGTACCTTACATTTCAAAGATTCTACAGAATCAAATTATGATACTGGATTAGCAGGTGATTTTTCAAATTGGCTTGATATCGACTCCGATTCATATTATTTTAATCAACTTTTAATTGGCGAAAAGAGTGTTCAGGCAGTTTGGGAAGGTTCTTTATATAGAAAATACTATGAATCTGCTAAAAAAGTACATGAATTATTATATTCAGATATTCCTTGGTTAGATTATTTCCTTTTCTATAATGTTAGACTTGTTAATTATAATGGGGCACAAGCAATGACTTATCAAAGTTATAGACCAAAAACTGCGGAAGAATTAAGATTATTTGTCTGGTCTGATTTAATTAGGGGCTGTAAAGGCATTTAATTTTATGTATCCAAAAAGGATATATTCAAATTCAAATCAATTAGGTCAGCCAAATGCAAGTCAAGGAGATTTGAATTTGAACCCTGCAAAAGGTC
>CAYUZZ010000585.1:0-1869 GCA_964449505.1 uncultured Hyphomicrobiales bacterium
CGACGGCAATATCGAGCTTGACTGGAGCAGAAACGGCAATGCTCCCGGCGCTCATAATATTCTTTTCCTTAATAATTTTTTTTCGGACTGAAATTTTTTCTCATTCAAAATCCTTTCTTTCAAGAATTTTGGTCTTTTCCTATTCCTTCTTATACTTTTTTCATATTCAGACTTCATTCCATCCTTGATTATTGCCAAATAAGCATTTATTTTTGCTGTAAGAAGACGTCGTGCCATTCTTCTGTTTGCACCCTGGCTTCTGTGCTCATGACATTTAACTTCAATTCCCGTCGGTATATGCTTTAAATAAACACAAGTTGCCACTTTGTTTACATTCTGGCTACCGTTACCAGTGGAGTGTATAAACTTCTCAACAATATCTTCTTCTTTTAATTCCATCACTTTTGCAATTTTTTGTATATTTATATAACGTTTCATTTCGAGTATAATTCTTTTGGGTTATTGTCTGAATAAAACAATGTATTTTTCAGATGTTAAATAAATATTAGGTTACTTGAAAAAAAACGTAAGAATTTATGAAAAAATCAACCTGAAATCACTCAGCAAATAGTGGATTGAAGTTCATCATCACCAATGTATTATTGGAGTGAAAAAAAATAACAATAATAGTAAAAAAATAATATAAAGCAAAATTAATGGATATTATTGCAAAATAAAATATATTTAAATCTAATTATTTGAAAAATTAATATAAAATATCAATTCTTGTAAAAATATAGATTAGAATGCAAATCAGAGACAATATATATTTGTATCATTTACAATAATTTTAAGTTAATTTAAATAAAAAATTGTATTTTTAACTAAAGTATATTTGTATTATTACGTGGAATGTAAATAATGGATAAAAATCAAAAAATAGTAAAAGCTACTGGTGATACAGAATCTTTTGATTTTGCAAAACTTGAGAACTCCTTAAGACGCTCTGGTGCTGATGATACTGCAATTGCAAAGATTATTAAAGAAATTGGAAAATTATTGTATGATGGTATCACAACACGGGAGCTTTATAATAAAGCTTTTCAGATGCTCAGGTTAATAGATACCAGTACCGCCGCTCGTTATAGTTTAAAGCAAGCGATCATGGAGCTAGGTCCATCTGGTTTTCCTTTCGAAAGATTTATTGGACAATTGCTCAAGCAACAGGGTTTTGATGTTCTTGTTGGCCAACTTATAATGGGTAACTGTGTGCAGCATGAGGTAGATGTAGTAGCAACGGTTGCAAATATACAATATTTGGTAGAATGCAAATTTTATAATTCACAGGAGAAATCTGCAACAGTAAAAGTTCCCTTATATATTCATTCAAGAGTAAACGATATAATTAAAAAGCGTAGTGCTATGCCTGAGTTCAAAAATATTAACTTCTTTGGTTGGATATTTACAAACACAAGATTTACCTCTGATGCTATTGATTATGGAAAGTGTGCAGGTTTACATCTCGTAAGCTGGGATTTCCCGAGAGGTTCAAGTCTGAAAGATATGATTGATAGCCAGAGTTTTTTCCCCATTACAGTACTTTCATCACTTGACTATCACCACAAGCAACAATTATTCAAGAATAACATAGTAATATGCAAGCAAATATTCGATAATCCAGATTGTATTGATAATATTGGTTTAGATGGGGAGCAATTGCGGAGAGTACTAAGTGATGTTAGGAAGCTTTGTTCTGATTAAAAAATGCTACTTGATTTATTATACGTAAATATCTAAATATAAATTACTTATGAGATTTTAATCTCTGGTTGTGGTATATATTATGCTTTAATTTGAAAATATTTTGAAAAAACATTTTTTTTTTTGGAAGAATTTACAACTCTTCTATTAAAAAATGTACTTGGCATA
>CAYUZZ010000586.1:0-1856 GCA_964449505.1 uncultured Hyphomicrobiales bacterium
TTGTTTATTCATTCTGTTGCTATCCCAACTTGCTGATGAAAGAATTTGACGGTACAGATTATTTTGAATCACTCCATGCTGCCCGTGAAGCTGTGGCATATATGCGTGCGGGAAAAGGTCCTGCCTTGCTTCATGCTGTCGTAGAGAGATTGTTGCCTCATTCCTCATCCGATGACCAAAAGAAGTACCGTGCTCATGATGAATTAACAGAAGCAATGCACAGTAGGGATTGTGTTAAGAAATTAACTTCATATTTAATTCTTCACAACATTTCAAGTACAGAGGAAATTGAAGAACTTAGAGCCAAAATAAAGCAAGATATTGAAGAGGCTTCACAATGGGCAGAAAGCAGACCGGACCCCAAGGCTGAGAATACTTTCAACACACTCTGGGCTGAACCAGAAACACGCAATTTGGATTACTCTGGAATAGAACCCGTAGATGGAAATCCCATAGTATTGGTAGATGCTGTAAATCATGCTTTAGCAGAAGAAATGCGTAATAACGACAAAATGGTTATTTTTGGTGAGGACATTGCTGACCCCAAGGGTGGTGTATTTACTGCTACTCGTGGTCTTACAAATGAATTTGGCAACAAACGAGTGTTCAATTCACCATTGGCAGAAGCTTCGATAATTGGTGTTGCACTTGGTATGGCTGTTCGTGGATATAAACCCGTTGTTGAAATTCAATTTGGAGATTATATCTGGCCCGCATTTATGCAATTGAAAAATGAAGTTGCAACTATGCGATACAGGTCTAATAGTGGATTTGCAGCTCCGGTAGTTACTCGAGTTGCTGTTGGTGGATATATTCATGGTGGCTTATATCACTCGCAAAACATTGAAGGAATTTTCTCTCATATTCCAGGTATGATGATTGCCTATCCAAGTAATGCAGCCGATGCAAAAGGTTTATTAAAAACTGCTTGCAGACTGCAGGACCCTGTTATGTTTTTGGAGCATAAAGGGATGTATCGTTTACCTTTTGCTAGAACTTTCGAGCCAGACGATAATTATTTGATACCTTTTGGTAAAGCCAAGATTTATAAATCAGGTAGCGATGCCACTATCATTACTTATGGAATGGGGGTAAAGGATTCATCTAATGCTGTGAAGAAAATTGAAAAAGAAATCGGTAAAAGCATCGAAATAATTGACCTGAGAACTATCGCTCCATGGGATAGAGAATTGGTTTTGGAGTCAGTTAAGAAAACTGGAAGGGTTTTAATTGTTCATGAAGATACTTTAACAAGTGGATTTGGGGCAGAATTATCTGCTGTTATTTCACAACATGCATTTAATTGGCTTGATGCACCTGTTATGAGATTAGCTGCAGAGGATTGTCATATTCCTTATGCTCCAGTTTACGAAGATGTTGTACTGCCAAATGAGAATAAAGTCTATAATAAATTAATTGAACTTTTGAATTTTTAAATTTGTTTAATTTTTTTTTGATATTAATGGGGTTGAAATATTTAAATCAATCCCATTATTATTATAATATATTGAAAAAATTATTAGCTATCTTTAGGGATATTTCTAATATAAATATTGCCTATGATACTCTCGGTATAAGCAGCATTCTGAATTTTTTCAACCATGGATTCATCTAAATTGGTTGCTGATGCAATCAGTTTGTGTCCAGATATTACAATAATGTCCCTCGATAAAATCATTCCGGGGCTTAGTTCCTGATATGTTACCTTTACTTCAGGCGGTGGAGTATTATTTATATACTTGGAATTCATAGCAGCCAAAAATTGATCGTAATATGCAATGATTCTAAAATCATATATTTTGTTCATGGAATCCCATAGTTGCTCCAAAGTTTTAATAACCCTACCATTATTCTTT
>CAYUZZ010000587.1:0-1847 GCA_964449505.1 uncultured Hyphomicrobiales bacterium
AGAGCGTAAATCAGTTTGATTATTCATTGGAATACCATCAATTACAAACAAAGGTTGGTTGTTTGAATTGAACGATGACTCACCTCTAATCACAATTCTTGATGTAGAGCCAGCTCCTGACGAACCATTAGTAACTTGGACACCAGCTACTCTACCAGCTAAGGAGTTCACAAGGTTAGATACATTCGACTCAGCTATTTCGGAACCTTTTACTTCCTGAACTGCATAACCTAAAGATCTTTGCTCCCTTTCTTGTCCCAACGCAGTTACAACTATTTCACCGGTTTGAATGGATGAACCCTCCATTTCGATATTAATTACTTTTTCACTGCCAATTACAACTTCTACCGCTTTATAACCGGTATAAGAAAAAAGCAATTTTTGAGACACCTTTGGAACATTTAGCTTGTAAGTTCCATCAGTTTTTGAATAAGTTCCAACTTGTGAACCTTCAACTTTGATAGTAACACCAACCAAAGGGGTCTTATTCGATTTATCAGTTATTTTACCGGTAATCACTCTATCTTGCGCCATAATAGTAGTAATTGTCAATAAAACAACTATAAAAACTGAGGTTAAAAACTTCATAAAAATCCTTAAATTAATAAAACAATTTTTTATATAAAGATTTTGCTAAAGTATTGAAGTAAGGTAAGTTTATAATGAATATCAATTAAATTTTTATTAAAAATTAAAATTATATCAAGACAATCAAATATATAGAGTTAGAAAAATCACTTAAATGATAGTAAATCGTTAATTATTAAAATGCTTGTTAATTTTAAATTAAAATAAATAAACAATTAATTAATATAATATCAAGCTAATTGTTAATTATAAGATAAATTCCTTTAGTTTAGTAAAGCATTAACTTACCATCAAACATATTGATTTCTGTATTGAACTATCCTGCTAATTTTTCAATGTTAATGGCATATAACCAGGATTGTTTTTTTGATTAACTTCATAAAATGTTTCAAGATATCAGACATCTTCAACTTCTTTTTTGGCTTTTCAGTTTCTTCTAATTGTGATAATTTATCCTCAACTTTTTTACACAACAATTCATGTAATTTATTGGAAATTAATTCTTTTTCGACTGTTTTATTGGTTCCCAACAAAGTAAAATAATACTCACCAATTTCGGTTTTAAGTTTGTTCAACTTATTGTTGATTTCAGCAGAACCCGTAGAATTTCTTTTCATTAGCTGATCTACTTTATCAAAGTTTTTTGTTGGAACAGATATTCCAATAGATGACGGCACTCTAATTCCATCCAAAGTTAATGAAATCATTATCGGGGAAATATCCTTATTTGGTTACTGTAAATTAAATTTAATATTCATTCTGATCCACATAGTGATCCTAAAAATTCTAAACAGTTTTGGGTTGTTTCATTTAAAATTAGATGAAACTAAAAAGTAATTTCAGAAATATTATCGTTTATTATCAATAAGTTAGATGATTTTGGTAGCAAGTGGTTACAAGTGATTTTACTTTATTTTATCCCCTTGGGATCACTATGCACTTTCCAAACTCATTTAAAATCATAGTCTTAACAAAACGCAAAAAAAATGATGACTTGAATTACCAAGATTTTCCATAATATAAACATTAAAACAAAATAGTTCATTATAAAAAAGTCACTTTTTGGAAAATTGTGCACAGAGAATTAATTACGCAATTCATAAATCCGATGCCGAAGCACTCTGAAATAGATGCTCCGAAAAATATCTACTCTGATATTGGCTGCAAATTACCCAAAAATATAGAGAAGATAAAAATTAGTTTGCATCAATTCATCCAATTGTCTTCCTTTCGAACCATAATTCCACCCAATGACAAAA
>CAYUZZ010000588.1:0-1846 GCA_964449505.1 uncultured Hyphomicrobiales bacterium
CATTCAGAATTAAAACCTAACAATCTTAATTTACTAATGCAAAGAGTATTGAATGTGTATGACACAGTTCTAAAGTCCAAAAAAATTGAAATGACACTTAGTATTCCCAATGATGCAATATTTAAGTTTGATTTTGATAAAATTGAGCAAGTACTGATTAATCTAGTTCAAAATGCAGTCGATTCAATTGGTGAGCTTGGCCAAATTAAACTGAAATATTATAAAAAAGACCAAATGAATATAATTGAATTGTCTGATACTGGCAATGGCATTAAAGAAGAAATTTGTGATAAAATTTTTAATATTTATTTTACTACCAAAAATAAAGGTTCTGGATTAGGTTTAGCAATTGTTTCGAAAATAGTAAACGAACATAAAGGAAAAATTTATTTCGAAACAAAAATAGGCAAAGGAAGCACTTTTTTTATTGAATTACCTGATTAAATATGGCAAATACATTTAAAATATTGTTAGTTGATGACGAAGAAGCTCAAAGAGAAACTTTAGGTGGATATTTATCAAAAAAGGGGTATTATGTTAAAAAATCCCCGAATGCTGAAGAAGCGTTTGATGAATTTACAAAAAATTCCTTTGACTTAATAATAAGCGATTTCAAAATGCCTGGTAAAAACGGCGAGGAATTGATAATGGACATTAGAAATATTAATCCTGAAATTCCTGCCATTCTAATTACTGCATTTGGAGAAATACAAGATGCTGTTAGAATTATGAAATTTGGGGCAATTGATTATATTCAAAAACCAATTGATTTGATTCATTTGATTAACATAATTAATAAATATGAAGAACAATCAATTATTTTTGATGAAAATAAATCCATAAATGAGGTCATCAATAATAATCAAAACATAGAAAGCATATCTAATATTATTTATGGCAGTGACGAAATGAAAAATGTTCTAAATATTGCCTCACGTGTTGCACTTTCAAAAGCCAGTGTTTTGATTAGAGGTGAGAGTGGAACTGGCAAGGAACTGATAGCAAAAGCAATTCATTCCTCGAGTAAACGCAATACAAAACCATTTATCGTTGTAAATTGTGCTGCATTACCCGAAACTTTATTTGAAAGTGAATTATTTGGACATGAAAAGGGAGCATTTACAGGTGCTGTAAAGGAAAGAATAGGAAAATTTGAAAGAGCAGATAAAGGCACTCTTTTTATAGATGAGGTAGGGGATATACCATTAACCATTCAAGTAAAACTTCTAAGAGCTCTTCAATTTGGAGAAATTGAACGATTAGGAAGCGAAAAAACTATGAGACTTGATGTACGGGTAATTTCGGCAACTAATAGAAACTTAGAAGATATGATTGCAAATGGAGAATTTAGAGAAGATTTATTTTTTAGATTGAATGTAGTTACGATAAACTTGCCACCACTTAGACAAAGAAAAAAAGATATTAAACCTCTGGTACACTATTACATAGATAAGTATTCTAAATTATATGAAAAAAATATAGATGGAATTGACAACCAATCTTTAGATAAAATGATTAAATATAATTATCCGGGTAATATTAGGGAATTGGAGAATATAGTTCAAAGGGCAGTAGTACTTACCAGAGATAGGCATATATCAATAAAAGATCTGCCAATAGAAATGATTGAAAGCTCCAAGAAACAATCAATTATGAATGAAGATTGTTTCGAAATTGGAGATTTGAATTCTAAGGTGGAGCATTTGGAATCCGTACTAATTAAGAAAGCATTACTATTAACTGAAGGTAATCAAACAAAAGCAGCCGAACTTTTGAATATTTCAGAAAGAACTTTAAGGTATAAAATTAACAAATATGAACTTAAATAAAATTCGACAAATTCGAC
>CAYUZZ010000589.1:0-1178 GCA_964449505.1 uncultured Hyphomicrobiales bacterium
CCGCAAAATATTTTTTCGTACTGTTTACTTAAATTAATTACTGAATCAAAATTATCAGGTTTAATAGCAGGAACTATAATGTAGTCTATACCATTCTGGAATGCACGGCTAATTACTTCGTCCCTGTCAAGGTCAAATTCTTCAGAATCCAAATGTGCATGTGTATCTATCATTTAATTTTGCAATTCTTGAAGTTTATTGATTACTTCCTCTACGTGGCCATCAACTTTTACTTTTTCCCAAAGATAAGAAATAACTCCCTCGGGATTAATGATAAATGTAGAGCGGTTGACTCCTAAATATTTTTTCCCATACATAGATTTTTCACCTATCACACCATACAAATTACATATTGTTTTTTCAGGGTCTGAAACAATGGTAAAGTTGAGCATATATTTTTCTTTAAATTTATCGTGAGATTTTACACTATCTGGACTGACTCCTACAATTTCGGCATTATACGTGGAAATTCTTTGCATATTATCCCTAAACCCAGATGCTTCTTTGGTGCAGCCCGAAGTATCATCCTTTGGGTAAAAATAGAGTACAATCCATTTACCTTTGTTATCTGACAAATCGAATTCTTGGTTTGATGTTGTAAATCCTTTAAATACAGGTGCTAAATCTCCTATTTTCACGTAATTATCTCCATTAAATTGCACATTTAATCTACTATTTCTTTTGCATCGAATAAAGTCATCAAAATCTCTTCAATATCTCCATCAGCATCTAATTCTTTATTTGCTTTTACTTTGCTTTCAGACGTTTTATCATTGATTATGTTTATTTTTTTTATATCACTGCTATCTGGTTGTATTGTGGGCTGCACTGGGGCTTGTATTGTTTTTTTTTGACTCTTATAGTTTACATTAGATTCAGATATTAATTCTTTAGGTTTTTCGACATTTAAATTGAGTGATGGATTTTCACTGATTTTTGTTAATAAATTAAGTATATCATTTATATTTTTTGTCTTAGCCATTGTTGCCAGCTGTAATAAAGCTAATTCAAACTTAATTTTTGGTTGATTAGCATTTTTTAAACTAAGTTCTGAAGAAAGCAAGTGATTAATTATTCTGATTAAGTCCTCCAATGAAAAGGATTCAATTTCATTTAAAAATTTGGTGTGATAATCGGGCGAAATATCAAGAATTTTGATATTTCCGGTAGATTTGAGA
>CAYUZZ010000589.1:1188-1842 GCA_964449505.1 uncultured Hyphomicrobiales bacterium
AGCAGCCAAATTTCTGTAAAATTCAATCATACCGCTAAGTATCTCACCATAGTCGAAACCATCATTTTGGATAGAATCAGCAATTCTAAATAGTTCGGAGTGCTTGTTAAATTTGATGCATTCGTTAATTTCAAAGAATAAATCCATATCTACAATATGCAATGCGTCTTTCAATTCGTTAAAAGACACATTCTTCCCACAAAATGCAATTACTTGATCGAATATTGATTCGGCATCTCTCATTGAACCATCGCCTTTTTTGGCAATTGTTCTTAAAGAATTATCATCTATTGTAATATTTTCTTTGTCGGAGATAAACATCAATTGATTAACTATATCCTGAATTTCCATTCTTTTGAAATCGTACCGCTGGCAACGACTTGTGATAGTTGGCAGCACTTTGTGGGCTTCTGTGGTGGCAAAAACAAACAAAAGGTGCGAAGGTGGTTCCTCGAGTATCTTGAGCAGGGCATTAAAAGCAGCATTACTAAGCATGTGAACTTCATCAATGATATACATTTTATATTTACCGGAAGAAGGAGCATATCTTGCATTTTCGCGAAGTTTTCTTACATCATCAACACTATTGTTGGAGGCACCATCGATTTCAATTACATCCATCGAACGATTTTCTAAAATTGCAAGACAGTTTTC
>CAYUZZ010000590.1:0-1840 GCA_964449505.1 uncultured Hyphomicrobiales bacterium
AAGAACAGTCAAAGAAATTATTTAATATCTAAAAATAATAAAATATATTCCGATAAAGCCCTATTTAATAGGGTTTTTTATTGACTTTTTATTTATTTATGTTATATATTTATTATAACAAGGAGATAAATAATGCAAACATACATCGCACTTAAAGAACAAGAACAAACAAACACACACATACTTATTAATAGTGGCAGTAAATTCACATTCTTTCAATTAATTCAACTTAATTCAGATGGAACAGAACAAATTGCCTTTAACTCTGACATAGAAATAATTAAACACGAAAAAAATATTAGACTTTCACCAAAAAAAATGAATGAATATCACGAATTTGGAATACAAAAAGCAAAAGAAAAATATTCAAAATTAATATAAATACAATGAGACTGTTGACATTTATAAAATAAATGCTATATTTAAGTTATATTTTGAATTTACTCCCGTTTATTAAAAATATATTAGTTTTTTTGTCGAAACTACTTCTTTAAGAAAATATGCCCTTCCAAGGGCTTTTTTCTTGTCTAGATAGTTTTAATCCATCCATACGCCTCTATGGTGCAAGAGTCTAACCAACCCTCTTCTTTCTACTTAAAGGGGCTATTCGCCCCTTACAACCAACCAGGTTGTCAATTGCTTCGCACCAAATCACTTAAATTATAGATATTTTTAATTTGACAATATATAATAATCTGTTATATTTAAAATAACAAAAAAAGGAAATATTATGTTAAAAAAAATATTAGGAATATTTGAAAGTAAAAAAATGGGTATCTTAGATAAAACATTGCCATTAGACAAGAGACTTGAACTTGCTCACAATATATTTTTCAATGCACTGAAGAACAGTAATATATCAACAATTGAAAATAGAAAATTATCAAATGATAATTTATTTGAGCATTCAAAACAAATATTTTTTGGAACAGAAAAAAATATTATTAAAACTTACGGTGAATTTGGCACACAAATGATATGCCTAGAATTAATAGAAAAAATAAAAACCAAATCTATTAAATACAAAACAAATGCAGAATTTAATGAAATGGTTTCCATATATAAGAAAAGTATCAATCAATAAAAATATATATCATATATAAGCCACAGTCTGAAAAGATTTGTGGTTTTTTTATGTCTAATTTATAATACAGCACAATAAATAACATCGCCATACATAATAATAAAAATTATTTTACATATATTTTAATAAATATTTACCATTTATCTGAAATTCTATTGACTTCTTATTTTAAGATGATATATTGTTATTGTATATCGGGTGATATATATTTCATATAACAATTAAAAGGAGAAAAATATGAACATAGTTAAATTAAAAGGTCAAGCACAAAAGGGTTTCACATTAATAGAGTTGATGATTACTGTTGCTATCGTCGGTATCTTAGCCGCAATCGCATTACCAGCATATCAAGATTATGTGGTTCGTGCACAAGTTTCTGAAGCAGTAGTTTTAACTGGTGGAGCAAAAGTTGCTTCTACTGAGTTCTATGCTAATTCAGGTGCTTTCCCTGCTGACAATGCTGCTGCTGGTTTCGGTGGTGCTGCTGGTAAATACACATCAAGTGTTGAAATCGCAACTAACACAATCGTGTCAAGTTTCGGTGGTGCTGCTAACAGTGCATTAACAGGAAAGTCAATCACATTGACTGGAACTGCTGATTCTGCTTCTGGTGTTATCACTTGGGCATGTTCTTCAACTGCTGATGCAAAGTATTTACCAAAATCTTGCAACTAATCTAATCTAGTTAGACTTCAAATAAATCCCTTTTTAGGGATTTATTTTTTTGTCTAAATTAAATTTGTTAAGTTATTGTTT
>CAYUZZ010000591.1:0-1828 GCA_964449505.1 uncultured Hyphomicrobiales bacterium
ATTTTATGATAACATATTAAAACCGGAAGAAGAATCAGGAGCTTACAATGTAGGCGAACCTGATGATGATACATTCCAATTAAAGGATAATGAATATCCTGCACCGATTAGTGATTTTGCTGTTATTGTGGAGCCTCTGCCCGAACCTGATATCGAAGAAGAGGCTGAAATCGAGCCCACAATTGAGACTTTGCCAGAAATCAAGAATGACCCTGTTCCTGCAAACGATAATGAGCCCACACAAGTCCCTGATACCTCGGATGATATTCCTGTACAATCACCTGCTACAAATGATGCTATTGAAGACGCTAACGATACTATATGGGATACATTTGATAACTCATTTGACGATAATACAGAGGATACACTACTAAAAACAGCATCCACAGACCCTTCGGATTTTATCGAAAATACATCTATTGAGAGCACTAAGCAAGAAGTAGGATTAGATGAAGATTTCAAAAATGAACTTGCATCAATAATTGGAGCACCGAAAAGCTCAAAAAAAAGTGAAACAATAGAGCCTTTAATAGTCGAAAATGCAGAACTAAGTAATCCACCTATTGATTTTAAGCCCGTCGAAGAAATCGAAAAAACTGAATATGTGGACATTACCGATATAGATACTTCCCGAGCCAGCGAGAGAACAAGCCAAGACGAATCAGTAATAAATGAACCCAAAAAAGATAGTCCACAAAAAGAGAAGAAGAAAAAATCTAGTGTGTGGCTAACAGCAGCCATTTTTGCTGGATTTTTGATTATTTTATCTGGTTTGATGTATCTAATTTTAACTTTTTTGGTACCAGAATTTTATAATAAAGAAAAAATTGCTAAAAAAGATTCTACTTCTGTGAAAGTTCTTTCCAAAAAATCAAAAATTATAGAAAAATCTATTGATTCATTAGATAAACCAATTGTAATTAAGGAAGATAGCAACAAAGTTATTAAGAATGTTGTAAAAGAAAGCGAGAAAAACGTTCAAAAAGTTGCAGACAAAAAAATTGTGAAAGTAACCGAAGTAAATACTGAAAAACCTAAAATTGTAAAAGATGAACTTTTGGCGGAAAAAAAACAAAATAAACCGAAGTTGCCAGAAGATATTAAGCCAAAACAAAGTAAACCTATAAACAAAACACCTAATAGCAATACAAAAAAAGAAATTGCAACAACTAAAATTAGTAAAGAAAGCAATAAAGTTACTAAACCAATCAGCAAACAACCTATAAAAACTGCGAAACACACGATAGAAATTAATCCTGTATATGTTATTCAGGTTTATTCGTCTCCATCTAAAGAAGATGCACAAGATTGGGTAAATAAATTGAAGAGTAAGAGCATTGATGCTTATCTTTCGGAACAGATGGTTCGCGATGTAAAGTGGTATAGAGTTAGATTTGGAGACTTTAAATCACGTGAGGAAGCCCGATCGGTTGCACTTAGATATGGATTTTCTCAAACATGGATAGATAGAATTAAATAAATGGGGGGATTATGCACAGACCGGCAAGTTATGAAGAGGAGAAATCGGTTCAGATAAAGCTACCTTGGGAAAAGAATACAGCCCGGGGATTTGGTATAGCATTAGCTTTAATATTGATATTCATATTACTATCACCTGTACTTTATTTGGCACCGCCAATTGATAGACCTTTAGTTTATAATACCGTTCCAGTTATCTTGTTGAATTTTGGCGATGGCGATGGAACTGGTATAAGCAAGGGTAACTTAACTCAAGAAGGTGCTTCGAGAAAAGGACCCAATTCTGCATCACCCCTGGAGGACGCTAGCGTACCTGTAAAAACTAAATTAAGCAATAAACCAGCACAAT
>CAYUZZ010000592.1:0-1816 GCA_964449505.1 uncultured Hyphomicrobiales bacterium
TAATCATAAACAATGAATTACTGATGGCAGAGTATGGGATATTGCTTTTGAAGATTTAGACAAAGATGGGAGTATAGATTTAGTAATTGCCAATTGGTTCAAACCACCGACAATATATTATAATGATAGTAATGGAGGGTTTAATAATGTAAAATCTTTACATAGCGTAGCTGCAGAAGAAGGTGTATATGTAGGTCACGGTGTTGGAATAAATGATTTTAATAATGATGACAAACCTGATATTTTATATGTCCGCAACGGTCGTAATAACCAAGTTTATCTAAGAGATAAAGATGGTTATATGCAAGGCGATACCTTAAATACAAACAATTCAAATGGATTATATGTTTCTTTAGGTGATGTTGATAACGACAATGATATCGATCTATTTATCACTAATTACAAACAACCAAATATATTATGGACAAATGACGGTAAAGGAAATTTCACAAAAAACGATTCTGATTTTGGATCGAGTGGATATAATGCTGACTTCGGTGATATTAATAATGATGGAAATTTGGATGTTATATGTAGCATTAACGGAAAAGTTATTGTTTGGTTTAATAAAGGTAATAATAATTATGAACGAAGTACTCAATCCATAGGTTATTCTGAAGGTTTTGGAAGAGTGAGACTCGTGGACATTGATAATGATAAAGACTTGGATATAATTCTTGCAAATAGAAGTGCAGGAGGGTCAATTTGGTTAAATGATGGTAATGGAACTTTTTCTGAGGGAATTAAAAACTTAACAAAAAGTTCAACAATGACAGTTGGCGATATAGATTTGAATGGTCAAATAGATATAATTTTTGAAAATTCTATTTGGCTAAATAATGGTAATAATCAGTTTACAAAAAATGGAGAGTTTGAAATTGAAGGACGGCTCTTTGGATTGTGGCTAAATGATATAGATAATGATGGTGATCTGGATCTTTTTTATTCAACAAGTATAGAAGAGAAAAGTTTGATATTGATAAAAAACTCAACAAGAGGCTTATAAAATGAAAAGATTTCTATTTATCGTAATTATCGCGCTTCCATATTTTATTCAGGCGCAAGTAACACAAGATTTTTCTGAATTAAAAGGATATTATTATAATCAAACCCCACCTGGTGATTCAGCAGTAATTTTTGCCCCCGGAATTTTTTCTTTGCCCAATCGTCTGGAATCAAATATTGCTTTTTCTCCGGATGGCAAAGAATGTTACTTTGGAGTAGTTGAAATAAAGGACAGGAAAGTTTCCTACAAAATTTATCAAAGCAAATTTGCAAACAACAAATGGACAGAACAGACAGAAGCTCCATTTGCATTAAACAATAATATTAGTGATCCTATTCTGTCGGCAGATGGGAAAAAACTCTACTTCAATAAAGAAGGTGACATTTGGATGATTGAACGCTCTTCTGAAAAATGGGGAGTACCAAAAAAGCTTCCAGCCCCCATCAATTCAGATGCTAATGAGGGCAATATTACTGAATCCGCCGATGGAGTTATATACATTTCTTCCAAGCGCCCAGAAGGATTTGGCGGATTTGATAATTGGCGAATAAACCGTTTAGAAGATCAATGGACAGCACCTGTACCTTCTTCATATGGTGGCATGCCTGCCTTTTCTCTAGATGGCAATAAACTCTATTTCATTTCCGACGAGACTGAGGAAGCAAAAGGCCTATACTTTATAGAAAAACAAGGTGAAAATTGGAGTGAACCAAAAAGTTTGAATCTTATCGCTCGTTTCCATGAACTTAAGTATCTATATGGTCCATCGATTACAAGCAATGGCACACTCTATTTTTTTGGCCATGCTGA
>CAYUZZ010000593.1:0-1811 GCA_964449505.1 uncultured Hyphomicrobiales bacterium
AGGTAGGGGTAAATGGGGCTGTTATTCGAGAACATTGCAAGGAGCGCAAGGAAGTGCTATTGGAACTGGTTATCAAAATACAAAAGATATTGTGCTTGAATGCACTGAACAAGGAATTGCTGCCAAACTATGCTACGATTTAGTAAGAAATGGTTATGATGATTGGTATTTACCATCCATTGATGAATTAAGCCTAATTAAAAGAATTTATGACATGCACATAGGTAGTTTTTCTAATTCTGAATATTGGAGTTCAACCCAAAATAGCGGTATGTATGCTTATGTAGCTGATTTTTATGATAATATTAAAAAGGATATTCTAATTAAAGATAGGCATTTAATAAATGTGAGGGCAATTCGGGCTTTTTAAAAATTCAATAATTAAGAAAACTGTTACAATAAATTGTCGAAAAATGAATACAGAACAAATCAACCTTAAGAAAAATTTATTTATTAGGATCAGCACATATAGTCTTCAACTGATAATAGATTTTCATAATGATTTAATAAAGATAATATCCAAATCAGAAAAAACTTTAATTTCAAAAAAAGAGAAGATAGAGTTGTCTGGAGAATTTTTTATCAATGTATAAAATACCATTGAAAGTTTATTAAAACGGATTGAAAATATCTCGAACCCTGCTTTTTCAGATATGCCTATAGCAGGCAATAGCTAATATCGATTTGTAAACTGCAAAAAGGTAGATTATAAAACCAGAGGTAAAAAGTTAAGATAATACCGGTATATTTATAACTTTGAGATGTACCGTTACTAGGTGTGCGTTTGAACCAGAATAGATACCAAGTATTAAATTACACAATATATGAAAGTTGACCAAGATATTCTTAACGAAATTGAAAGAGAGTTGACAAAAGAACTCCACTTGCGTAAAGATCATATAATGGAGAAACTTAGAATAAAATTAGGCTATGATTATTATTCCTTTTCAAGATTTAATGGACTTTTTGGTGGAAAGAATAATACATATGTTGATAGTGTGAGAACTCAATTTTCAGATTTTAATGATTTCTATGCTCAATGGTTGAAAGGAGTAATAAACCAATATGAGAAAAGACTGCGATATGGTCCTCAGCTTGACCATAATGCAGTTCTTCTAAAAGACCCAGAAATAGAAGAATTTCTTAGGTTATTTTTGGAACGTAATTTTTACAGAAATCTTAGAGCTAGAACAAGATTAAAACCAGAAGAACAACTTTGGAGTGTATGGTTTGGTTATAATGTAGTTTTTGGACTCTTAATAGCTCCTCTATACGTTTGTGACAAATGGATAATTAATAAAAGTGAGATTCGACGAGCAAATTATGAATATTGGACAATAGGCCATGTTTTTCAAGAAGGTCTAATTGATAATGATTCTGAAAAACCATTTGTAATTTCTACATTGGAGCAATTTGAAAGTGTTTACTTATCCATTTTCAAGAGGCTATCTACTTCAAAATATGAGAAATTAATTTGCGAGAAATATGTTGAGTATTTAAAAGCTTCAAATAACATCGAAGATGAACCATTTCTAATACCTGAGGTAAGATATGCTGGCATAAAGGAAAGGCATAAATATAGGTTAGATTTTACAATACTTAATCCACATACTCAGCAATATATTGGTTTTGAAATCAGCCCATCTTCTTCTCATATGAGCATAAAAGGGTATAAAGAAAAACAAAAGGATGTAAATGAAGAATTGAGCGAAAAGTGGAATAACGAAATGTCAAAGCGGAATGAATATTTTGAACGATTTGGAATTACCACTATCACTTTCACAGAAAAAATGCTTGAAGATTTTGATAAA
>CAYUZZ010000594.1:0-1810 GCA_964449505.1 uncultured Hyphomicrobiales bacterium
AGATATTTATTGGATAAAGTATGGACATAACGGAGCAACTCAAGCTCTATTTTTATCAGATGACAGCCAGTATCTGATAACAAAAGGTGCTGATAGTACCTTAAAAATTTTCAACACAATTAATGATTCACTAATTTTCAAAACAAAAACAAATGGCACAATGTTGTTTGCAGGTATTAGTCCTGATAACTCAACATTAATATTTGCTACCAAGAGTATTACAGGTTTTATTCCAACCATAACAGCTTACGATCTTAAGCAAAAAGTTCAATTGTATAGCTATAAAATTGATTCTGCAGCTAATTTTCAAAATATTGGTATTTCAAGAGATTATAAATACATATCTGGTATATCTTCTAAAAATAAAGTATATTTATGGGATGCAAAAACCGGTGATGTATTTTTTGTATTTGAAAATGATAATCAGGATAAAGCATATTATTATAGTTTTTCTCCTGACTTTAAAAATATTATAATAGCTTATGATAAACTTATAAGAATATATGATATAACAACTAAAGGTCTTGTTAAAGAACTAAGCATTATCGAAAGTAGATATGCTACAAAAATTAATTACAGTAAAGATGGTAAACAGCTATTAGTATATAATATCAATAAAGACAGTTTACATGTTTATAATATAAGCACAGGCAATTTAATAAATAGTTGTAATACTTCAGGTCTTAATATTTCAAATTTAATATTAACTAAAGAACCTGATAAACTGATTTTTGTAATCACAAATACTCAATGTTTAATTTGGGATTCAAAAAATAATAAATTAATTAAAAAATTAAATGTTGAATTGGGTGATAATAACAATATTATCTTTGATTATGAAAAAGAACTAATTTATACTGGGGTTCCAATTAGTGATTTATTAAATGGTGTTATTAAAGTATGGGATATCAATACCGACAAATTAGTAAAGAATATTACAAACAATTATTCATATAGTAGTTATTGCAATAAAGGCAAAAATCTTTTTTGTAATATGTCTTCATTTCTTGATAAAGAAAATGGCGATATTTTATTTAAAACTAAAGACATAATTTATACAGTAAGGGATTCAAACTTATATTATAATAGAAAAGATAGTTTGCTTTATTTGTATAGTATAGATAACCATCAATTGATAGATTCCATGAATTTCCACAAAAAAATTCAAGCAATTTTATTTTCTGATAACATGAAATATTTTCTTTACTCGTATAGAGATAATCAATCAGTTATTTATATGATGGATTGGAAGAATAGAGATGTCATATTTAGTGATTCTATTTATGGTTTTGCATTTTCAACAAATAATCAATATTTCGCAGGTATAAATACAAAACATAAACAGTTGGAAATTATTGATTTGATAAAAGGTAAAAGTATTAGTAAGTTGAACCTTGTTTCTATATCAAGTATAAATTGTAGTTTTTCCACAGACAGCAAATATGTTTTTATTAGACAGAAAGATGAAAACACAAAAATGTATAATGTAGAGGATCTAAGTTTAATCAAAGAATTTAAACTCGGATCTGAACCCATTGCCATATCTGATATTACATTTTCTCCCGATAGCAATTTTATGGTTGAAGGTGCTTACAATGGTGAAATTCGAATATGGGATATAAAAAGCGGCAATCTTATTCACAAATATACAAATTATGACGAGCCAGCATATTCAATTGATATTTCTCCAGATTCTAAATCTATTCTTGCCAGTTATAAAGATGGAACAGCTATTTTGTATAATTCGAGGTTTGGAACTACCTCCGTTGAAGATAATAATAAAAATGATAATTCAAATATATCAATTATT
>CAYUZZ010000595.1:0-1809 GCA_964449505.1 uncultured Hyphomicrobiales bacterium
CCAAGTTTTACAGTAATTGGTATTACAATGTTAAGCCCCAATTACCCAAATCAAGCAGTAAACCGTTATCCTGACGTAGCTTATCCAATTTTGGATCCAAATTTAGGATATCCAGTTTACTTTGAGCGTTCAGGTTTAGTTGGAACTTCCACAGATTATGGTACAGATAAAGTAGGATATTATCTAGATTTTTCATTAGATAATGGCACCACTTGGTACGAAATAGGAAGAGTAGCCGAGCAAACAGCAAATGTAGTTGCTAATCCCACTTTTTATTTCGATGGAGAAATTGACGCTGAAATAAGCGGAACTCCAAGATATATAACTAAATATGACAATTCATTATTGACTGCCGGTTTTGGTGGAATATTACGTACAATTTGGAAATCAGATGAAAACTTCCAATACCGTTCAGAGCAAGCACGTTTGAGAATTACTCAAATAGATACTACTGGAACAGGTGCTGCAATTAATCTTCGTGACCCTTATTCAAGAACAACTACTAATCGTTGGGATATGAATGATTATTCATTCGTACTTGGTAGATTGTTTTTTGTACAATTAGATGGTACTTCCACATATTTGAAAACAGACAGAACCTACAGCAATTCTACAGTATTAACAGTAGAAGCCTGGGTGAATTTAAATTCAATCCAATCTACCCAAGGAGCAGAGCCCGGTGTAGTAGTATCATCAGCAGGTTCGATTTCCCCACAGGAAGGAGCTTGGATGCTTTATTTGAAAGATGGTCAATATCCAGCGTTCCGAGCCCGTGAAATAGACGGTAGGGGAGTAGGTGGATATATTGGTACATTAGAATCAACAACACCACTAACAACAACCAGTGATGCAAGCCCCATATCTGATATTCATTCAAGGAATTGGGCACATATTGCAGCCGTTGTTAACAATAATGTAATAAAATTATATGTTAATGGTGAAGAAGCTGACCGTTACACCAACACTAACGCAGTAAATATAAGAATGATGACATCGAACCATCCAATTTGGGTTGGTGTAAATCCAAATGGGGGAATTGATGCCGCAGATTATTTACATGCAGGTATTAAAGGTGTGCAGGTATGGCGTACAGCACTTACTCAGGACCAATTAAGAGAACATGCAGCAGGTGTTTACGACCCTACTGATATATCTGATTTGACAAATGAGAGAGTAAAACTTGAATTATACTACCCATTACAAGGTGCAAGAGCAGATCGTGCATCTGAAGAATATTATCAGAACGATGTTACATGGTTAAGTAATTATGATGCTGCAGGTATTACTGCAACATCAAACAACGCTGCCATAAATTATCGTCCTGACGGACCACATATTAAACTAACTTCACCTACCGGCAACGAAGGTGTAGTAAATACTAAAGATGTAACATTCCCAGTACGTTGGATAGGTTACGGATTGGGTAGCACAGCACCCACATCGGAAGATATAATGATACAGGTAAGTCGTGATGGTGGATTAACCTGGTTTGATGCAATTGACAACAGTATTCCTTCTTTACCACTATATAATACGGAAATTGAAGCAAGTCAAGCATCGTGGGAACCTTATAATAACGCAACTTCATTTGGACAAAATGATGATTTACAAGGTATAATAGATGTTCCTGCAAATTATTCCAAATCAGTTTTATTGAAAATAAGTGGAACTGAAGCAAGAAACCAGGAATTGATAGCCGATACATCAGGATCGTTTATTGTAGCACCATATTTTGCTTTACAAAATACAGCTGCAACAAAAGTTCAAGTGCCTGCTAATGTTAATCAAAACATATCAAATACAAGTGTA
>CAYUZZ010000596.1:0-1808 GCA_964449505.1 uncultured Hyphomicrobiales bacterium
ATAGCGGGTCCTTGTGCTGGCGGTGCAGCTTATTCTCCAGCTTTGATGGACTTTATCATAATGGTGCAAGGTACTGGAAAAATGTTTATTGCTGGTCCACAAGTGATTAAAGAAGCAACTGGGGAAGTAATTTCGGCTGAAGAACTGGGAGGTGCAGTATCGCAAGCAACACTAAGTGGCAATGTCCACTTTATTGCAGAAAATGATGCAGATGCTATCGAAATAACAAAAAAATTGTTATCCTATTTACCTGCAAATAATACCGAAGAGCCTCCGTATCATGGACCTGAAGACTTAGAAATCGTTCAAGACGAAGGAATAAATTTTATTTTGCCAGACGACCCTCGGGAATCTTATGATATGTTTACTATTCTCGACCGAGTATTTGATAAAGGCTCCATTTTTGAAGTCCAGAACCATTTTGCTAATAATATAATAGTTTGTTTTGCAAGATTGAATGGTAGAGTAGTGGGTGTTGTTGCCAATCAGCCCAAGGTATTGGCAGGTGCAATTGATATCAATGCATCGGATAAGGCTTCGGGATTTATAAGATTTTGCAATGCGTTCAATATTCCATTAATAACATTTGTAGATGTACCGGGATTTATGCCTGGCGTGGACCAAGAGTTTGGTGGCATCATAAGACATGGTGCAAAAATGTTATTTTCATTTTCGGCAACTACAGTCCCAAAATTAACAGTGATTATAAGAAAAGCATACGGAGGAGCCTATTTGGCTATGTGTGCTAAGAGTCTGGGAGCTGATAGAGTTGCGGCTTGGCCCACTGCAGAAATAGCAGTTATGGGTGCAGAAGGGGCGGTATCAGTCTTATTCAAAGATGAAATAAACAAATCAGATGACAAAAAGGCAAAACGAAAAGAGTATCTTGATAATTATAGATTAGAATTTGCAAGTCCATATCCTGCAGCAGAGATAGGAATGGTAGATTCCATAATAGAACCTATGCAAACAAGATTATACTTGTCTATTGCGTTGGAAACTTCAAAAAATAAACGTGAATTAAGACCACAAAAGAAGCATGGTCTTATTCCAATGTAAGGAAAAAATATGTATGATAGATTAGTTGAAGCATTTATAATGCTTGGTGTTGGGTTGGGTGCAGTATTTACTGTATTATCATTTTTCTCTTTCATTATTTGGTTTATGAAATGGATAGATTCTAAATTCTCTAAAACACCAAAAGTACTTCCTATTTTGAAAGTACAGAAGGAATTCTTTGAAACCAAAACTGAAAATGAATTAGTAGCGGTGATAACAGCTGCAGCTATCGAATGCTTTGGCTCAAAAATCAAAGTTCATAAAATTCATTTTCTCAATAATCCCTCCAAACAAACTGGATGGGCAAATTCTGGTAGGGTAAATGTAATGGCATCACATTCAATAAATAAAAAGGTTTAATTAAATGAAAAAATTAAGAATAACAGTAGATGGAAAAGTGTATGATGTAGATGTGGAGATAATTCAAGATGATGATAATCAAATTCTTCCATCATATTATCAGCAATCTTCTCCAGATATAGTACAATCAGTTCAACAACGGCAAAATATTCCACCTGTTGCTGCATCGAAGAGGAGTAAAAATGTAGTTACAAACACTGATAGTAATGTAATTACTTCTCCTATAAATGGCGTCGTTCTTGAGATTAAGGTAAAAGTGGGCGACAAGGTAAATGAAAACGATACTGTAATTGTATTGGAAGCAATGAAGATGAAAACCAATATATCTTCACCAACTTCTGGTGAAATTGCAAGTATAGCTGTTAATCAGGGTGATACTATCGAATCTG
>CAYUZZ010000597.1:0-1799 GCA_964449505.1 uncultured Hyphomicrobiales bacterium
TCGTTTCCCAACAACCGATGAGGGTAGTTTCCCAATCGTAGCAAAAAAAGCGGACGATGGCTCTGGAAATCTTCATTATGCACTCAGATTGTTGCCTACAGGTCAATTACAATTTGAATTAGCATCCTCAACAGGTCTTACTTCAAGAGTTGCAACTTCAAACTCACATGCCGATTCATTGGTAACTATACCAAATGTTCTTGAAAATGATACCGCATGGACTCATGTAGCGGTATATGTTTCCCCCAATAATGGTGGTCAATCAGCAGTTTATTTCTTTATAGATGGAACACCTCAGACTACTTATGCCAGCCAATATGAACAATTAGGAACAAACATAACAGTTGACAGAAACAACCTTTATCCAACCTCTATCGGTTATGAACCGGGTTTGTCAGATGTAGATTTCAAATCATTCCTTGGCGAAATTAAAGAAGTTCGTTTCTGGAGTGGCTATCCTGGTGGACAATCATCTGCTTCAGCAATCACTAAATTCATTCAAGGAGCTTTGTCAGTACGTGCAAATGAATTGGGTACATTTAGTGGGAATGATTATGCAGAGAATTTGGTTTCAGCATATTCTTTCAATGGTGGAAGTTATGTCAATAGTGGTATTCAGAACTCAATAGCAGTTTATCCTGCTGATGATAATCTTAATGCGAAGATAAGCGGAAGCGGTTATTCTTATCAGGCAACTAAACCTTATTTGAAAGTAATCGAACCAACATTGCGTCAGAAAGTTGCAAATACAGAAGATGCACTATATGTTCGTTGGGTAGGTTTTGATTATAACAAGAACAATTTAACATCTTTCCTAAATGGTTCTAACAGTACTGACGATGCTTCAGTTGAATTCTCAGTTGAAGGCGGAGGCGGTCAGTTAAT
The DNA here is from genome assembly GCA_964449505.1 of uncultured Hyphomicrobiales bacterium. Taxonomy (GTDB): domain Bacteria; phylum Bacteroidota; class Ignavibacteria; order Kapaibacteriales; family UBA2268; genus JBDHXE01. The sequence continues at coordinate 886 of CAYUZZ010000597.1, forward strand.
ACAACCTTATCAATACGTTGCAAGTATGGTTCATAATCCTGGTTATACTAATTCATTAGCATTACCAACAAGCCAAAGTGATTATGAATTTCCAGGCACAACAAATAAATCACAATTTGCAGCTTATTTGAATGTTGCTATGGCAGACCCTGATGTTAATAACGATAGTACTTTCACCGACCAAGGTGAAATGGCATCTGCAAACAGTAATGCAAGACTTAGATTGAATGCACGTTCAACTATCAATGGTTATACATTATTCCACATTAATGGAACTAATGGTGCTTATGGTTACGTTAACAATCTTAGACCTGAAAGTAAATTATTCTCAATTACACCACTTAGTAACTTTACAGTAAGAGTATTACTTGAAGGTTATCATACAGGTGACGTGAATGGAATTCAATCTAATTTAGGATCTGTAGATTATGCCAACAATGGTAATGGACTTTACATTGAATTATTCGAAAATATAACAAACACAGCAGGTGATTTGGTATCATCCCTAACTTCAAACGGTTATGTAAATAATACTACCGCTTTCGCAGTAGCAAACAGGAATGGTGGCTCTAACAATTTCGCCAATGTTCCTTTTGTATTCGATACAATTCAAGACGGTAGATATTTTGTAAAGTTATCCCATATAAACCACTTATCTGTTATGTCAAGATATGCAGCCCCATTCTTGTTTAGCGGGGATTCTGCGTCAACTTGGGCTATTGAATCCGGTTGGGATTTCCAAAACTGGGCTGGTGATACAACAATAGCAACTGGTATAATTTCTTCAGCCGATGCAGCTACAGTGCCTCCTACTATGGGGACTTCTTACTCTGCATTTGGTAATGTTGCCAGAAGCGAGTCTAATCCTGACTATGCTTTGACTGGACTTGTTTATAATGATGGACGTGATGGTA
>CAYUZZ010000598.1:0-1794 GCA_964449505.1 uncultured Hyphomicrobiales bacterium
AATGAATTAACAGCAGCAGGCAACACAACTACTGGTAAAGCTTACAGCTTCAATGATAAGTCTATGACTTTGGAAGTTGGAAGAACCTACTTGTATCAATTGACTGCAGTAGCTTTTGATGGTACTAGAATCGATGTAGCTGAAGCTGAAATTACAATTACTGACGATATTTACACTGGTATTTCTGAATTCTCGGTATCACCTGTTAATGTAAATAACAACGAAGCAAACTTTATGGTTACTGTGGGCGAATCACAAAATGTTACTATTGACTTGTTCGATGTAACTGGCCAGAAGATTTCTACAATTGCTAACGATGTTAAATTAACTCGCGGTACACACGAATTTAAAACACTTGTTTCTAACTTAACTAACGGTACTTATATTATCGTGGTTAATGCAAATGAAACAGCAGCTGTTCAGAAATTCCAAATTGTTAGATAATATCAAAACAATAAGGGTGCCTTTCCTTCGGGAGAGGCATCCCTTTTTATTTAAAGGATTTATGAGAAATAAAATAGTTATATTGTTTTTATTAACATATTTAACCTCATCTTGCACCGAGCAAGATTTTTTTGCTATTAGTGGATTACCCGCTGTTAATATTACCGAACTGGATTATAATTCTGTTTCTTTGGGAATTAATACTGATACATCTGAACACTTAGCGTTGCTAATTTCCAAAAAAGATGAATTTTCTAAAGATTTTAAATTTTCTTCAACAGTTAATAAAACTGATTCCTTGAATTATAGTAAAATTAAGTTTTCCAAGAAAGGCAGTGAGATTATTTTCTCGGATTTGGTCAACAAGACAGCTAAAATATCTGTTATAAATATGGATGAACTCCAAAATTATTATATTGCTTTGTACAGAAAAGAAAAAGATAAATTTGTACTATACCAAAAACTAAAATTTTCCACTGTTGAAAAGGAACCAACTATACAGGCTCAAAATATTACTTTCGGTTCGGTTTCCGATAGTAAGATGATAATCGGTTTTCAACCTGGTAATGGTAAAGGTAGATTAGTTTTAATCAAAAAAGATACCTTTCCTGATTTACCTTTAGACGGAATTGATGTTAAATTTTCATCTTTTTATGGTACCGACAGTAGTAAGGTAGGAAACAATACGTATTGTGTTTTCAATTCTTACGTAGAATCTGATAATAAGGTAACAGTAACAAATTTGAGTGATGGTAAATATTATTTTGCTGTAATTGAATATAATGGTGCTGGTCCTTTTACTAATTATTTAAAAACTTTCGGTACAAATAATTTAAGATTTAAACATACTTCTTTGAAAGCACCATTAGCGTTGGCGGCTCAAATTATTGATTCCAATAATTTTATGGCTAAATGGGAAAAACATCCTGATGTTGAATATTATATTTTGGATGTTGCCGAAGATGAAAATTTCGCAAAAATCATTGAACCTTACGATGGCGTTGATGTTGGTGATTCTAATATAGTAGAAATACAATTGCCCTTCAATTTGAATAATAGACAGGTATTTTATAGATTAAGGGCATTTAGTTCTGGTACTATAACAGCTGTTTCAAATGTTATAAGAGTTACTGCTAATGAAATAAATAAATAGAATGAAGATTTAGTTAAGGAGTATTCTGAATAAATATTAATTTCATCAAAAATAATGATGAAATGAAAAATTAGCTATGTTAGATTAAAAATAATTTTTTTAATCAGTATGAAGTTTGTATATTAGCTTATATAATTTTAATTAATTTACAATTGTTTTACAAATATGGGAGTGTCCTATATGAAATTTCGACAAGG
>CAYUZZ010000599.1:0-1775 GCA_964449505.1 uncultured Hyphomicrobiales bacterium
TTTGTTCAAATCCCAAATTTATGGAACTTCTATAGTTAAGTCATTTTTTACAAATTTAATATCAACTGAAGAATAATTTTGGTCAGGAGATGTATATGGTGATTCTGCAAGTCGATAAAAAAGTTTAAGATTACCAAAACCGTAATCATCTGATATTTTGCATTTAAGACTCAATAGCCCATTGGAATTTATTTCAATATCTGATAATGGCTCTAACATTGAAATTTCAGGAAAATCATCATTTAAGGCAATGATTGAATAATTAATTGGATTCTCATTTATGTATGTATCTTTATCTTCTATTTGGATATAATAAACCCCAGTTGAACCAACAATTAGTCCACCAGTTGCTTTTTTGCCATTGATTGCAAGAGATATGAATGATGTGTCGGATTTTTTAGATAGTGAATCCGAACTTATATTTTTTTTAATAAAAGTTAACTTAGCGGATTTTATTTCCTTATTGGAGATTAGTTCAAGGTTTAATTTAGAACCCTTCAATGCAGTAATATCAGCACTTTTTTCGTCAATAAACTTGGGATTTAAATTGGCGTAAGAAGGGTAAACCAGTCGTCCAGTTATAGATTTTATAATAGGCTTCTCGATTACTTTTGCAAAGCCGTGATTAGAATTAATTCTCTCGCTATACCATTCTGTATGGGCGAAATATTCAATTGAACTTTTTACTGGATTGATTTCAAAAATATATTTGCCCTCAGTATTCGGTCGTATTTCGAATGAATCAAATTCAGTTTGAAACTCTTCTTTGGTGCTTAGCCAAACTTTAGCAGGAATTGTACCTGTTATTTTGATTTCAATATGTAATTTATCGCCTCTTGCCAAAAGTGCAGAAGCCGGGATAACTTCTAAGTGAAATGGAACTGGCGGGAGAAAGCTTTTATTAAAATTTGCAAGTCTATATAAAGAATCACCAAGTGTTGACTGGAATAGGCTAATAGAACCTACTAACAAAAACAAAGGGAGCAAAAATATAATTATATTCCTCTTAAACTCATCTTTGTTGATGATAACATCAAAGTCTCTTTGGTGTATGGATTCGTAATAACTCTGAAATGCAGCTAAAGCCAAAGTAGGCGACATACCTTGAGGATTTTTTGATATGGGGATTAATTGTAAAGCGTTGCACAGTTTGTCGTCCATATCAGGAAACTTAAGTCCTATTCTTAAGGCTAATTCATTTATACTTGGATTATTTTTTAGGTTGCTTAGCCTCATCAAATGTGGAACGACCAATACCCCAAAACTAACAACAAATGTGATGAAAACAAAACCAAAAAGTGCTGTTCTCAAACTGGTATCACCAAAGGCAATACTTTCAATAATGATAGCGATAAAAAGGGAAATTAGACTGATGCCCAAATTTAATAATAATCCGTTTAAGAATAAGAATATATTCTCTTTTCTACGGGTAGATTTTATTTTTTCAATTAAGTTATTATAAGCTATTTCATAATTTTGCATTTTTATCCTTTAATTAGTCAAAGCCCATACAATAATATTAGTTCCAAATTTTAAAGCTTGCTCACGTTTTTCAGGTGGATTATTGTGAATTTCTGCTTCTGTCCAACCGTCACTTGGATTTGCTTGATAGGTATATACAACGCACAATCTTCCATTAGAAAATAAACCAAATGTTTCTGCTGGTTTTTTGTCATGCTCGTGAATCTTTGGAACGCCGTTTGGAAATTTGAAATGACAGCTGAAAATACCATGATTGTACGGAAGGGAAACGAATTCTTGGTTTGGAAAAACCT
>CAYUZZ010000600.1:0-1768 GCA_964449505.1 uncultured Hyphomicrobiales bacterium
AACAGGAACCAGGCAACGATGTTTCCGCTATTGCAATATCAGAATTGGATACAAATTATTATTATGCTACTACCAAATTAGGAAGGTTTTATTACTCTACAGATGCAGGCAAAACTTGGGATTATAACAAAGATGATACTGGAATAGGATATAATTACTTGCATGGCTCTGCAATCCTCCCTTCTAAATTAAATTTAGGGACTGTTTATTTTGCTGGAAGTGGATACTCCAATCCTGGTGTTTATGTTACTTACGATAACGGTATTAATGTTGAGGCACTGGGAGAAAATATGCCCAAAGTATTCTTTTATAGCTTGGCTGCATCTGCTGACGAACTCGCAATTTTTGCCGCAACCTCCGTTGGACCTTACGTTTATCTAAAGGGTATCAATAGATGGTACAGTATGATGTCGCTTGATTCTCCCGAACAAGTATATTGGTCGGTTAACTTTATACCCGAAGATAACGTCGTCAGATTTGCTACTTACGGGCGTGGAATATGGGACTTTCAAATAGATAAGATTAATAATGTGTTCAACGAGCAAAATAATGCAAACATCTCTGCTGTTGAGGTTTTTCCTAATCCAACTACTCAATTTGTCCAGATTAACTTAAGCAATATCGGAAATAAAAACATCTCTGCCCGTATTTTTGATATTGATGGAAATTTAGTATGCAATGTAGTAAATGGCAACAGTTATAATGATAATTACTCTTATACTTGGGACTTAACTAATTTCGCCGGAATACCCGTCGCAAACGGCACTTACATACTCGTTTACGTTATTGACGGACTGAATAATTATCAAAAAATTAATGTAGCGAGGTAAGAAAATTGTTCAAATGCAAATATTGTTGATTTTTTATTAATTTTATACTTATATTTGTTGTGACATAGAAAAATTGACAATGATAATTTATAATACAATTTCTAATTAGTCACTCGGGTTGCACTTGGCACAGAAATTTTAAATAGATTAATTTCTTCAAGATTTTGAAGACAAATATTATGAGTAATAAAAGCACTTATGATGTAAAAACTAAAGTGGGTATCGCCATTTTAATGGGTATGCTGTGCCTGCTGTTATCTACTTATGGAATAGTTGCAAATTTAACCGAAACCCAGATAGATATACCTTGGTCATTAATGCTACCTATTTTAGTATCAATATCATTCGGATGGAAGTACGGACTAATTGCAGGGTTAGCTGGTGGAGTTTATTTCCCGTTTGTATTATGGGCTGAAAATGGTTGGGCAAATATATTTACCGCTCTTACTTTTTTATTGATTTATATATTAAGTGGATTGTTATACAACTTCAATTTTTTGAAAAATATAAAGAAAATTTACTTTAGAATTCTGGTAATTATTGCTATTAGCACATTGTTTCTTTTTATTAACGATTATCTTCTTTTTAATACTTACCTGTCGTTAAATCCACCTTTTTGGGTTAATGACACAATTCAAAGATTACCATCTTATATTTTACAAAAATTCTTTATAAAAGACTCTCTGAATATTTTAATGTTATTTGTTGTTTCGGATAATTTGTTGAATATCCCATTTGTAAGAAGAATTTTTGGCTTGTCCAATCACAGTGCGATACCGGGAAATACTAAAATTTTTGTATTATCAATATTAACTTCACTTTTTATTTGGTTTGTGTTTTTAGGTTTAAGCTTTGCATTAACATCTATTGATATTAAAGGAGAGCAAGCACATTTCAAAATCGCCTTCATTGTAATATTATCAAGCGGTATATTTGTA
>CAYUZZ010000601.1:0-1768 GCA_964449505.1 uncultured Hyphomicrobiales bacterium
GTGGTGCTATCGCCAATGGTGAGAGATATATCTTTTAATGCCATACCACCACTTGTAACAATTTCACCGCTGACAGAATAAAAAGTACGTAAATCTATTGCATTGAAATCTATACCACTTGTATCACTTGTTAAGTCCAATTCATATTTTATAGGAGTATAATCAAAGGGCTTATAATAATATTTAGGATTACCTTTATCAAAATATTTGTTTACAGCGCGAACTACATAATTTCCTTTTGTTACTCGAGTAAACTTATAATAACCATTTGAGTCTGTCATTGTAACTCTATAACCAAGGATAACCGGTATTCCATGCTGCCCTTTATCACCTTCCCACACTCTCCCGCTAATTGTCAATGTATCTTCTGGCATTGGTGCTAAGTTGTCTTCTATCATTCGATAGATATGTCCACTATATGTAGCAATTATTGGAACGCTACCAGCATACCTAACTTTCATGGTTGCGGGCTCACCTAAAGATTCAGGGAGTTTATTTTCGTAAATCCACGATTCTCCACCATCATAAGTATAAACTATTTTTCCAAATTGACCAACAGCAATTCCAGTTAGTGAATCTTTAAATGAGATTGACTGTAATCCAAATTCCGGAGGTTGGTGATCGGTACGGTTAAATTTACTATCGTCAGAATATAAATCCAAAACCCTCCGCCAAGTCTTCCCACCATCAGTGCTTTTGGCGATACCATCATTTCCTGATCCGCCACTTATTCCGTCACTTTCTCCGCAAGTAAATATTGTTTTATCATTAACGTAGAATTTGTCATAATTACCCATTTTTGTACCCATCCAATTTAATTTATATTCAAATGAATTAATGTTGAATTCACAAAAGTAACTTCCCTTTCTTCCTCGGGAATTGCCTACTATACAAGTTACTATGCTATCATTCTTGAAATGTGGATGGTAAAATGAATAACTTATACTATCATTCTTCTTCCAATAATTCTCATATTTATAAGTTTTCCATCCATCTTTCGTTACCAAAAATGATAAATCCACTGCTACGCCTATATCTTTATTTAACATCTCTATTTGAGTAACATCATACATCACATTAGAGTCAATCGTTATTATCTCTACGTCTTTGCCATTATTTAATGATTTATATATACTTTTCCTTAGTCCAAAATAAAACGTATTGGTATCGGTACAACTCATATCCCAAATATATGTGTTTGGCTTTGCTAAATGAATTAATTTCCAACTTTTTCCAAAGTCTTGAGAATTATACAAATGACCATTATCTGAACTCCAACCAGAAACTGAAGTAAATAATAAATTTATATAATTAGAATCTATGATTTCTAATTTTTCAAGAAATAATGATTTATCAGTAAAAACATAAGATAACTCCCAAATATTCTGGCATTTCACAATAAATGTGGAAATGAAAATTAAAATAAATACTACTTTTTTCATTGTTTACTCCTTTATTTAACTATGATTAATTTATCTGTTTTACTGCATATTCCATTTAATTCTGCTTGTATTAAATAAATACCGGAATTTAAACCATTTAAGTTTATCGTAAATTCATTAAATCCTTTCATAACATTCTGATGTTCTTTCAATAACAATTCTCCATTAATTGAATAGATTGAAATAGAGAAATCATTACTATTTACATCACTATCAAATATGCAATTCATGTTTTCTTCATTGAGATAGGTTAGTAAGCGACAATTATCCTTTATTAATAAATTATTGTCTGGATTTTCCTCCACCGAAGTTATCGGTATTGCCAC
>CAYUZZ010000602.1:0-1762 GCA_964449505.1 uncultured Hyphomicrobiales bacterium
TGCTCACCAAAAAGTTAATAATTTGACTGTAATAATTGATAGAAATAAATTCCAAACCGACCGCCCTGTTGATGAAATAAATAATATTGAAGATTTGCAAAGGAAAATTGAATCATTTGGTTGGCATGTTCAACGAATAAATGGACACGTAATTACTGAATTAGAAAGTGCTATTAAAATTTCTAAAGCAATAACTGATAAGCCGAAAATGATTATTGCAGATACAATCAAAGGTGCGGGCATATCATTTTTAGAAAATCCATATATAAATGAACACAACCGAACGATGTATAAATGGCATTCAGGAGCGCCTGATGATGAAAGTTTTGCAATGGGAATAGAGGAATTAAAGGCAAAAATTGAATCTCACTGTGTTCAATATAAAATAAACCTTGTTGAATACAAGGATTATGAAAATTTCGAGAAATCATCAACCTTAACATATCGTGAATATGTTACCGATGCTTATGGTGATGAATTATGTAAAATTGCAGAATATAACAAAGACTTCGTAGTAATGGATGCAGATTTATCGGCAGATTGCAAACTTAGAAATTTTGAATATGCTTATCCTGATAGATTTATCGAGAATGGAATTGCAGAGCAAGATATGGTTTCGATGGCTGGTGGAATGGCTAGAATGGGAATTACTCCAATTATCAATTCATTTGCATCATTTCTGACATCAAGAGCTAATGAGCAAATCTATAACAATGCTTGTGAGAATACAAAGATTATATATGCTACTCATTTCGCTGGAATGATACCTGCCGGACCTGGGAAATCTCACCAAAGTGTTCGTGATTTAAGTTTATTAGGAGCTATTCCAAATATTGAAATAATTCAGCCATGCAATTCAGAAGAAACCAGAATGGCAACACGTTATGCAATTAATAAAGCAACCAAAAATATTGCTTTGAGATTAGTAATTGGTCCTTCAGCAAGAAAAATAGATTTGCCAAAAGATTACAAATTAGAATTAGGAAAAGGGGTTAATTTGACCGAAGGTCGTGATGCAATTCTATTTGCTTATGGACCAGTAATGTTAAACGAAGCACTTGGAGCTGCTGAGATTCTATCAGATTATAATTTTTATCTGAAAGTAGTCAATATGCCATGGTTGAACAAAATTGACAGAAATTGGCTGTATCAAGAGACAGATAATTATGAACAAATTTTTGTACTCGAAGACCATTCAAATTATGGTGGACTTGGTGATCGACTATTAGATGAATTTAGTAAACTAGGAAATTTAAATATCAAAAGATTCGAAAAATTGGGACTTGACGAATATCCTGCTTGTGGTATTCCACAAGAAGTGTTAACTTACCATAGATTAGATTCAAAGTCAATAGCAGAACGAATATTAAATCAAAAATTAGATAATAATAATAATAATAATTATAGTGCTGAAGCACCACAATAAGGAAATAAACAATGGCAAATACGGTAAAATTAAATCAAGAATTACCAATTATTACTAAATCTAAGGAATATCATAAAATTGCTTTGGAACTAATTCCTTCGCAAACTCAAACTTTAGCGAAAGGAACAACGCAGCATGTGTTGGGTGTTGCTCCAATTTTTGCAAAATCTGCTGATGGCTGTATAATTACAGATGTTGACGATAATCAATACATTGATTACACAATGGCAGTCGGTCCTTTATCATTAGGTTATAAGTATCCTGCAGTAGATGAAGCAATAATAAAGCAATTGGAAGATGGAATTACATTTTCATTACCCCATTATTTGGAAGCTG
>CAYUZZ010000603.1:0-1761 GCA_964449505.1 uncultured Hyphomicrobiales bacterium
TAGATTAACATTATCAGATTTACCTAAAGAAAAGCAATTATATTGGCGAGCCAGAACCTATTGTTCCGAATCCTATGGCAATTGGTCAAATATATTTAATTTTAAAATAAAAGACCTATCATCTATAGAGGATAATAGATATTCTGATAAAATAATAATAAGTCCAAATCCTGCTACGGATTTTATCACAATTGATTTGGAAAGATGTGCCACACTTCAAAAGTGTGGCACATCTACAGTAGAAATCTTTAATGTGATGGGAGTCATAATACAAAGCACGCCTTTCAACCTCACCCCAGCCCTCTCCGAAGGAGAGGGAGCAAGAATAGATATTTCAAATCTTTCTCCTGGCGTCTATTTCATAAAAATTGGCGATAAAGTAGAGAAATTTATTAAAATGTAAAGTTAAATTATAGAAAGGACAAAAAGACAAAAACTAATATATAAATAAAAAAGGTCAGGAAGTTCTCTTGCAGGATTACTATGCCCTGACCTCTGCTTCTTCCCAATTATTTTGGGATGCTGTTTGCAAGCAACGTTATTGACGTTGCAAAAATTTAATTAATAAAATTTTTTAATTTTTTTTGGAACAATTAATATGAAAAAGAATTTTTTTGGGTTAACATTGTTAACTACAGTTTTATTTGTATTTATTACAAATAATATATTTACCAAAACATTGGGAAATAATATACTTGATAAGGGTGATTTTGAAGTTGATTATTATAACGATGGAACTGATGCAGCACCTATTTATGTTCCACAACATGGATATAGAATACCAAAAACTAAAAACTGGCTCTCTGCTTCACTAGGTTTATTTAAATTACAAAGTTCAACTGATGTAGAATATGTATATGATAATAAACATTACCCTGATAACATTGATTGTCGTTCTAATAATAAAATTATTTCTTGCGAGGGTTGGTTTAAGCCGATTAATAATTGGGAAATAGGATGGAAGGATTTATATCCAGATTGTTATGTTGACAATGAAGTAGGAACCTCCGATTACTTTCATAAACATGGAGCAAATAATGATTGCAATTGGAATAATGTGTTAGATTATAGAAAACCTGCTAGCGGAGAAGGTTATGCTGGATTTTTATTAACTCAAAATATAGCATGTGAATACCCAAATGATATTACCCCTCTATGGAAAGAATATTTACAGATTAAATTACCATATCTAAAAGTTGGAGTCTATCGGGTCTCTTTTAAAGTAAGTAAAGCCAAACCAAATTCATATCCACCAGCATGTCCGCCTACAAGTCATACAATAAATGAAATCGGCGCCTATTTTAGTAAGGGTATTTTACAGCAAGATGGTACTGCAAATTCGTTTAATAATGGAGCTCATCCAGATTTTAACAATAATGCTTTTATTAGTAGTGGTTCTACTCGAATTTCAGGTGAACCAGATGAAGAAGGTGATGGTGGTTGGGAAACAATCGCAGGTGATCTGACTGTTACTGAAGATTATCAATATGAATATTTGACAATTGGCAATTTCAGTAGCAACTTATGGTCAAAAGTTGCTCCACAAGCAACATCAACCGATTATATCAGAATGTATTATTTTGTTGATGATGTTCAAATTCAAAGATATAATAATTGCAGTTATGTTATTCAAATAACTAAGGAAGACTGTGCAGTTATAAGTGAAAGTGGAATTGTTGGTGTAAAATATCATATAACAATTACAAGTACTGGAGATAATTGCGAATATAATCAATACCAAATTTTCCAAAAAGGAGGGAT
>CAYUZZ010000604.1:0-1748 GCA_964449505.1 uncultured Hyphomicrobiales bacterium
AATTTTATTAGGTCATACATCATTTTCATATAGTGGATATACACCTGCTAACAATGCTGCTCTTGATTTATCAGCAGAGCCTTTTACAGTGTTAGATGTTACTTCTGATGGAACTAACGTAGTTACTTTACCTAATGGTGATATGGCTGCTGATGTTCTTGGTACAATTATCTATGTTATAAATAGTGGTACTGGTTCATTAACATTACCAGGAACTTTGGGTAGTGTTGTAGCTGGTACTTCTGCACAATTAATTTACACTAATGCTGGTTGGTTCCGTTTGAACTAATCTAATTGATGATTATAAAGCATCCCGAGTAAAATCGGGATGCATTTATATAAGAAAGGTTTGGTATAATTATTGAAGAATTTATGTTATAATTTATAGGGAGTGTGTAAAAAAATCATCAGGAAAAGTAGATAAATTTTAAATATCTGTTGTTCCGGGTGATTTTTGCCCGTAAAATCTGATTGAAAGTGTATATAGTGTTATTTTTTTTATTATATTCGTATGCTAAAAATATTTATAGGTGAATATTATATATGATAGAGTATTTTACTGATTCAGAGTCGAAAGAAGATTGTATTCTAAACATTAATTTTAGGTTTTTTATTAACAAATTTAAAGGACATAGTATGAAAAGGTTACAAACTTTTCTCACTCTGCTTGTTCTATTGATGGCTTCTGTAAGTTTTTCATGGTCTGCAACGCTTTACGTTGGTCCAGCAGAAACTTATACAACAATCCAAGCAGCTGTTACTTTCGCCAGTGGTGGAGACATTATCGAGGTTAAGAATGGTACTTATAACGAGAATGTAAATATACCAGGTGGCAAAAATGGTTTGATTATTCGTGCTTTCACAGGTGATACTCCTGTTTTAGAAGGCGTGGCAGTTTCAAACCCTAAAGTAGCATTCAGAATTAATTCTGACAATGTTACTATTCAGGGTTTTACAATTCAAAACTATAATTACGGTGGTGCCACTAACGTATCTTACGGACAGGCAACTCGTGGTATAGGTATTGAATCTCTTATTGCTTCTTCACAACATACTTTTAGTAATAACACTATTACTAATTGTAATTGGGGTATCTACTCTCGTGAAGGTAATAACATTTCGGTTGCTAATAACACAATCAACAATATTGTTAAAACTACTGCTGGTACTTATCCTAATGAGGGTGGTACTGCCATTGCTTTTATAAGCGGTGGTGTTGCAATGGATGGCAATATTATTGATAACAATACAATTGATTTTAATGGAATAAGTGCAAGCTATGGTATTTTCTTTGGCCGCATAGGTGCAAATACTCCTGCTGATTTTGTTCAAATTAAAAACAATGATGTGATTGACGGAAGTTCAGCTGGATTTTTCGCTTATGGTATTTATGGTATCAAAGATGGCGAATCTGTTGCATTTAGCAATAATACTTCCGATAATTGTTATTATGGTTTGGACATATATTCATCCACATCTACAGATAATGGTGATGTGGTTGTTACAAGTAATGCCTTCAATAATACTGTTGGTAGTATAGAAGTAAGAACTAATTCAACTTATTCAGGTTCATATTTATATGATATATTCAAAAATAACAATAATACTTTCGATGAGGGTACTCCTGCATCAACTGCTGGTGCTATTGTTGCTTTGGAAGAAAATAATGATATAGTTGTGGTTGGTATTCCTGCTACATACAGATATATTCGTAACCAGTTCTCTGCAGGTGTTGCAGATGCTGAGGC
>CAYUZZ010000605.1:0-1746 GCA_964449505.1 uncultured Hyphomicrobiales bacterium
ATTTAATATCTTTTTACTTTCCCACTTCGACTCTAAATGATTCTTTTTTAAATCATAATCCATCATAATTTTTACTAAAGAATGAAAAAGAATTTTTGGTTCCCAATTTAACAATTTCCTTGCCTTGGAATTATCTGCAAGCAAATAATCAACTTCTGTTGGTCTAAAATACTTATCATCGATTCTAATAATCACATCACCTATCTTTATATTAGCCCCAAAATCATTTTTAAATGATTTTATTATTCCTATTTCACTCTTATCTTGCCCCTTCCATTCAATTTCAATATCACAATAAGCCAAGGCAGATTCTACAAATTCACGCACAGAATGGCTTTCCCCAGTTCCAAAAACCATGTCATGGGGTTGGTCCAATTGCAAAAGTTGATGAGTCATTGTTACAAATTCTGGAGCGTAGCCCCAATCACGAAGTGCATCAAGGTTTCCCAGATAAAGGACTTTTTGTTTACCAGATAAAATTTTAGAAATAGCGATAGTTATCTTCCTTGTTACGAATGTTTCACCCCTTCGTGGGCTTTCGTGATTAAACAATACTCCGTTACAAGCAAATAAATTATATGCTTCACGATAGTTGATTGTCATCCAATAGGCATAAAGTTTCGCAATCGCATACGGGCTCTGGGGTTGGAAATTAGTCAACTCATTTTGGGGAGGCTTTGCACTACCAAATAATTCCGAAGAAGATGCCTGATAAAATTTAGATTTGACCCCACTTTTTCTTATTGCTTCTAACAAACGCGTTGAACCTAATCCTGTTATGTCACCAGTATATTCAGGTAAATCAAATGATACCCTCACATGGCTCTGAGCACCAAAATTATATACTTCATCCGGGCGAATATCGTAAATTAGACTGATTAAATTACTCGAATCTGCCAAATCACCGTAATAAAGAAAAAAATTTGAGGCTATATCGTGAGGGTCTTTGTAAATATGATCAATTCTATTGGTATTGAAAGTACTACTACGGCGTTTGATTCCGTGAACCTCGTAGCCTATGTTAAGTAAATATTCGGCAAGATAAGAACCATCTTGGCCTGTAATACCGGTAATTAATGCCTTCTTCATTTGGAATTTAGTATTATTGTTAAAATGCAAAAATAACAAATTAATAAGAAAAATTATTGTATTATTAATTTAAGAACTTGTTTAGAAGTACAAGTAATTTGCTTTCCTCTATTGGCTTCACCAAATATTCATCGCAACCGATTGATAAAATATGAGTTCTTTCCTCTTTAAAGGCATAAGCCGTTTGCGCAATAATTGGCAATTCCGGTCTTAATTTTTTAATTATCTTAGTAGCTTCCAAACCATCAATCAAAGGCATTCTAATATCCATTAATACCAAATCGATTTCTGGGTTGCTTTTAACAAGCTTTATAGCCTGATCACCGTCTTCAGCATGTAAAAATTTAATATCGTGTTTTTGAAGAACTCTTTTTAAATATAAATAACTTACCAAATCATCTTCAGCTATTAAGATTATTATATTTCCAAATTTTTTATGGGTCTCAATATTTCTAACAATTTTACCGGTTTCATGATGTAGCTTATTTTTTGGTAAAGTGAAGAAGAATGTTGAACCAACATTTTCTTCTGATTCAACCCAAATTCTGCCTCCCATTAACTCAACATACCCTTTACAAATTGCCAACCCCAATCCAGCACCTTCGTAGTCTCTTGTGATTGATGTTTCTGCTTGAATAAACCTGTCGAATATTTTTG
>CAYUZZ010000606.1:0-1744 GCA_964449505.1 uncultured Hyphomicrobiales bacterium
ATATATGATAATCGAACTTTCAAAAAGAGTAATTCAAGCAATCATTATAATTCTATCACTTGATTCAATTAATAATATTATATATGGTCAAATTTTGACAGGTTCTATTTTCGCGATTATTGGCTTTTGGGTTGTGAGTAAAACAATTCATTATTCAATTTTTAACCAAATAAAAATAATTGTACCCTATATTTTATTATCTGTTGCAATATTCATTATTAATATAATCACTAATAATTTCCTGGAAAATTTTGGGTACTTATTTAAAATTACGATTGCATTCTTTATTAGTCTTATATTTTATCTATGCTTTTCATACGTCTTTAAACTTGAAGCATTTCTGAACATAAAAACAATTGTATTAAATAAAATTACAAATCAGCACAATTAATTCTTATGCTGAATTTAAAAATCATATCCTAAGCACAACTATTTTTGTAAATTTATAGGAAATTTATTTAATCCAAATATCTGGAGTTTGGCACATTTTTTTCCATTTAGAGAATATAATTATAATTATTGAATAAATGGCTAAAATCAAACAATCGGGGGTGCTAAACGCATCATCAATGGCTACATTAAGACAAAATGTAGTGCCATTCTTTAAAAATAATTCCGATTTGATTTTATCATTGGGTATTCTTCTGATATTGGCGTTATTGTTGATACCCTTACCCCCATTTTTGCTTGATTTTTTATTGGCAGTTAATATTGGGATATCAGTTCTAATAATATTGGTCTCAGTTTATCTGAAGTCACCACTTGAGTTGGCTTCCTTTCCCACTATTTTATTGATAACTACACTTTTCCGTCTTGGTTTAAATGTGGCTTCCACGCGTTTGATTCTTAGTGAAGCTCGGGCAGGAGAAATAATAAACGCCTTTGGTCAATTTGTGATTGGCGGTAATTATGTAGTAGGCTTTATAATCTTTATCATTCTGCTCGTTATCAATTTTATTGTAATAATAAAGGGTTCGAGTAGAATAGCCGAAGTTTCTGCTAGATTCACCTTAGATGCACTGCCTGGCAAACAGATGTCAATTGATGCGGACTTGAATGCAGGTTATATTGACGAAGTTAGCGCTCGAAAACGCAGAGAAGATTTAACCCGCGAAGCAGATTTTTTTGGAGCGATGGATGGCTCTGCAAAATTTATAAAAGGAGATGCTATTGCTGGATTGATTATAACGGCGGTTAATATAATTGGCGGACTCTCAATTGGTATTGCCCAACTGGGAATGCCATTTATGGATGCAGCATCAGTTTATACAATACTTACAATTGGCGATGGATTAGTTTCTCAGATACCATCACTTTTAATTTCTGTTGCAGCTGGTTTGGTAGTTACACGTTCGGCATCTAATGATAATTTGGATAAAGAAATTTCAAAGCAGTTTGGAGCAAAGCCAAAACCGATGTTTGTGGCATCATTTGCACTCCTTGCTATTGGGCTTATACCTGGTTTTCCATTAATTCCCTTTTTGTTGCTGTCAATGGGGGCAGGGTCGATTGCATATTTCAAACAAAAGGGTTTAAAATTAAATGAGGAGATTAATTTAGCCAAAGAAATAACAGAAGCAGAAGTTAGTAGAAAACCTGAAGAACAGCCTGTAGAAGAATTACTTAAAATTGACCCTGTTGAAATTGAACTTGGTTACAGCTTGATTGTATTAGTTGACGAAACTCAAGGAGGTGATGTATTTAAAAGAATCACAAATGTGAGAAGGCAATTAGCTATTGAACT
>CAYUZZ010000607.1:0-1742 GCA_964449505.1 uncultured Hyphomicrobiales bacterium
AATTAGTTTCTTGATAAATCAATTAATAGGTTGAAAGCTATTGATGAAACTTATTCATCTAATCTTGAACTCGTTTATCAGCAATTTGAAGATAATTGCATGAACTCTCCTACCTTGATTTCCGTTGCCGGCAAAGGGAGTATTTTCTTTTCTAACGGTGGCGATAATGTAAGGAATGACCCTTTTTTATCCGTAAAAACAACTTTAAATGCAGGGCGTATTGCTGGTTTTTGGAATGATTTCAATGTATGGTACGAATACCTTGCCCCTAAATTCTATACTACATATAATCGCAAAGATGATTATCGTGATGAATGGAATATGAATGCACATGCTATTGGTGCTGGTGGTAAAATTCCAATTAGTGTGAAGCCAGATTTTAAACACGGGATTAATCTTGAACTTGGATATTTTTGGATGAGGGGTAATATTACTAATATTCCTTTAGGAAGCGTTGATTGGAATGGAATTAATTTTAATTTCGAATATTTTGCTGGTGTCCCTAATTGTCGCTATCCATTTGAATTATTTCTTGATTTTTCCATTTATCACAATTTCTCTAAAAATCTGAGGTTCTATACTGCTGTGCCGCATTTCGAAGATGTTAACATTGGAAAAACTCACATGGCAATTTCGATTGGGGTTAGATATAATCTACTAACAACACCATTTGTAAAATAAGGAAATAAGTATCATGAAATATACTTTTATAGCGTTCTTGTTTGTAACTGCAATAGCAATTTCAAAAAGTGATGATTTTAATCTTGGTATCCGTAATATTAAGCTTGGAAATACATACAGGGAAGCAGGAAATTATGATTTTGCTGCAAGGTTTATAAATGATGGAATGAAAACTGTCGAAAAAAAGAGAGGGTTTGAAGCAAAGTATTGGACTGCAACAGGCTACGAATATTTGGGATACCTTTACCGCGATATGAATATGCTTGTTGAAGCTAAAAAGAACTTCGAAAGAGCAGTCGCAACATTTAAAGAAATTATCAAACAAGAAGATGGAAGTCAATATGCAATGATAGATGTTATAAATGGGCTCAGCAGAAGCATATCTGCCGATGGTGTTATTGAAGGTAAGTCATCTGAATCACTGTCGCTTAATTTTAGTCAATCAAAATTAAAAGCCTTGCCTGATGGCATTCCCATTAACATAAAAAGCTTGGTCTTAAGAAATAATAAATTTACTAACTTTCCAGAGGGACTATCAAAATTTAATCAACTCGAATATTTAGACTTATCGGGTAATAGGATTAAAAGTGTTCCTGAATCAATTTCAGAATTGTCTAAATTACATTATTTGGACTTGTCTTCCAATAGAGTATCGTCGTTACCCATAAGTTTGAGTGATTTAAATCAATTGAAAGAATTAAATTTAGCCGATAACAAGTTAAAAAATATTCCAACAGAATTATGTAATTTAAATAAATTAAGATTATTAAACCTGAAGGGCAACAAGCTGAAATTCGAAGAAGTTCTCAATTTGGTAAGATGTCTTCAAAATACTAACATCATATTTGACGAATATCAAAAAATTGATGAAGAAGTAAGTCCAGGCGATGACTAATCCAAGGGAATACGCAAATTATATCATTGATGAACCAATCATTTTAAGTAATTCATTCTGAATTTCTTTTGTGTTATCTTGATTATACCAGAGTTGAATTGCCTTAAGCAAGTCTGGTTTACTTACATCACCTCTTTCTTTCATCTCATTAACATAATTAATTAAT
>CAYUZZ010000608.1:0-1741 GCA_964449505.1 uncultured Hyphomicrobiales bacterium
ATAAATTGTTCAATTAAATTTTATGATTTAATTGGTAATTTAGTGGATATAGCAAATATAAACTGTATAAGCGGTATCAACACCTATAAATATGATTTAATTAATAAGTTGAATGGTATATATATTTATATTATTGAAATTGATGGATTAATTGTGAAAACAGATAAATTTATAAAATAACAAAAAAAGAGGAAATCTATAAAAATATTAATTCCCTCTTTCTTCGGAGAACTTATGAAAAAAATATTATTTTTAATTACTTTTTTGCTTTGTTTTGCAAACACCTACTCGCAATTTGCTTGGGTCAAAGTAGGAAATTTTGATCATAATGGTGGAATAGTAGGTTTAGAAACTAAAGATTCAACCTATTGTGTTTTATTATTGAATATGTCATATTGCAGTTTAATGTATTATTCATCAAATGGGGGATATGATTGGAAAATTATACTTGATAACTTCAAAACATTTGATGTAAATTATCCAGTCGGTATCGCAATGCCCGATACAAATGAAATTTTTGTATTGTATAGAAATTATAAATTTGATAAAAATGAAAATCCTTACATTATTAAATATGATAATAAAGGAAAAATAATTGATACTTTATATTTAAACTTTGATCTTAAAAATTATCTCACTCGAGATTATGAGTTTAAAATGATAGATAGAAATATTGGTCTAATAGCTATGGAAAGTAAACTCGTTGTTACCTCAGATGGGTGGAAAACTTACAAAGTATTCAATCCATATAAGAATGAGATTGCAGTTTCATGGAAAAAATTAGCATTTATTACTAATAAAAAACATTTTGGTTGCCATGGCAGTATTTTCGATTCAACTTTTTACTATACAAATGATGGTGGCTTAACTTTTAATCAATATCATTTTGATTTTAGATTTACAGTTGAAAAAATTCATTTTGTAAATGACTCGGTTGGATATTTGTTGGGTACAACTAGATCGAATCCTAACTTTCTTGAAGATATTGATATTGTTTATAAAACATTAGATGGAGGTAAATCATGGTTTAAACAACTTGATACTTCATTTACCAATTATTATTATCGTAACCATGATATTGATATGATTAGTGAAAATGAAGGAATGTATGTAAGTGATGGTGGTGGTATTGTTATGACTAATGATGGTTTTAAAACTATCTTGAAAGATACATTGCGTTATCAAAAGTCAAATTGGAATAGGAGGGTAATAGCTTATGCTGGAAATAGACCAATAATTGCTATTAATCAATTGGCTGAAATCTACACACGGATTGATACCGTAAATGTTCCTAATACTACTTTATTAAATCCAATTAATAATAGTTTGAACCAGAACACTTCATTGAAATTTAATTGGGAAACTAATGAAAGCATAAATAAAACTGTTTTTCAGATTGCCAACGACAAAGACTTTCTGAATATTATTGCATCGGACACAATAACAACACCTTCTTTTCAAACTTCATTTTCAATAACAAAGAATAATTTACAAGCATGTAAAAGATTCTATTGGAGAGCAAGTGCCTTGAAATCGAATTTTACTAAATGGTCAGAAACCTGGACATTCCAAACATTGATAGAGACACCTTTATTACAATATCCAAAAAATAACACAGAAATAACAACTGACACTTTGGAATTTAGATGGCAATTAGCCAAAAATGCAGAAAGATATTTATGTCAAGTCTCATTAGATAGTTTATTTGAATCATTAATCTATTCGCAATATACCCTCAGAA
>CAYUZZ010000609.1:0-1736 GCA_964449505.1 uncultured Hyphomicrobiales bacterium
TGTAGATTCAAACGGCTGTTCCTATGCCAATTCAATCGAAGTTTTGTTCAATAGAAAGCCGCAACCCCAAATTAGAAATTTATATCGGGATAATTTTTGTATTGGTGATGAAGCCACTTTGATTGCAGAGGAAGGATATATCTACTATGAATGGTTCGAGGCAACAGAAGGGAAATATTTATCTAATGCCAACTCTATAAATGTTACTCAAAGCGGAGATTATTACGTTAGAGTAAAGGATACTAACGGATGCGAAGGAATTTCGAGAATTATTAAAATAACTGTAAGAGATGAAAGCAATTCTTTATCAATAAGTTATGATAATTTTGAAGTATTTAAGATAGACACTACAACATTTGGTAATCTCAATTGCCGTAATCTTACGATTAGAAATCTTAAATCTTCACCACAAATTATCAACGATGTTTTTGTTAAAAACAATACTGCATTTTCAACCCCATTAGCACAATTTCCAATAACAATTGCTTCCAATGATTCAGTTTCACTCACTGTTTGTTTTTCTCCAGAACAGTTGGGTTTTGACATGGATAGTATTTTAATTTTCGATATTTGCTCCAACCATGTAATTCCTGTGGAATCATTCGGAATAACCGTCAATTCTGAAGCAATATCGAAATGTGAAGTTCCACTTATTTTTGAGGTTGTTGGTTTTTCGAATTCATTTAAGGCAATTTTTTCAGAACCTAAACCAAATCCATCAAGTAGTGTTTTTGCTATCGATTTTGACATAACTATGCCTATTGGCGAAGAAGTCTCTTTTAATTCCCGTTTAGCAGATATATTGGGAAATTTTTACACTAATTATTTAGTTAAAATTGAACAAGATGTGATTACTGAAAAAAGAAGGAATCAGAAAGGGCAAATAATATTTGATATTGCTAATATTAATTCTGGCTATTACCTTTTTTTATGCAAGGTACAAAATAGCTTAATCAGTTTTCCAATAATAATTCAAAGGTAAAAAAATTATTGAAGCATTTCGATGTTATTCTTGTAGTTTTTAATTATTTGTATAACGATGCACGGTCATTGAATTTATCAAATACCCTATTTAATCTTGGCAAAAAGATATTAGTAATATCATTAAAGGATAGTAAAAATGAATCACTTAATAATTATAAATTTGCAAACGAATTAATAGAAATACAAAATTCAGGAAGATTATTAAATCGTTGGATCGATTTTACGAAAAAAATAATTCCACTAATCAAGCAACATCAATCTTCATATATCATTGCGTCTGATCTTTACTCATTGCCTGGGGCAGCAATATCCAAAAACAGTTCAATTCTTATTTATGATTCCCGTGAGATTTATTCAGCATTGGCATCTCTTAATAAAAGAATATTAAGCCAATTTATCATAAGTAGAATTGAAAAATTGTTTTTAACTAAAGTCAATAAAATAATTGTTTCCGGTGAATTAGATAAGTTCTACTTGCAGCATAAGCTAACTGACAAGTTGCCATACACCATCATAAAAAATCTTCCTCCATTTAGGGAAATACAGAAGAATAATTTCATTAGAGAAAAATATCATCTTGATAATGATTCGATTGTTTTAATTTATCAGGGAGTTGTTCTAAATGGAAGAGGACTTATTCCAATTTTGAAAGCTTTAAGTAAATTAGAAAATACTTATTTATTCATTATCGGCGAAAATTTCATTAAAGAAAAAATCATTTCAGAAGCAAAGTCGCATAAAATATTAAAAAA
>CAYUZZ010000610.1:0-1730 GCA_964449505.1 uncultured Hyphomicrobiales bacterium
TCACGACGCTATCAGCTCTGAAACTGACAAGTCGGGCGTAATTTACATATCTGTTTCCTACAATACAGGCTTTTTCCCAAATAATATTTCCAAAAACAAGGCTGCCAAACTTTCGGCAGATATTGCCAATTATGCTGTAAAGGGATTGGATAAGATCATCAGAGAAAGAAATGTTTCATCAGCACGTCGCTCAAAAGAATATATCGAAACCCAAATTATTAATTATAGGGGTATGTTAGATTCAGTTGCACTTGCTATGGAACGCTTCCAAAAGGAAAATAAAGTTATTTCTTTAGATGAACAAGCTCAAGCAATTGTCACTCAAGCAATTGATGTTGGCTCACAATTGGCTAAAGCAGAACTAGAACTTAATCTTGCCAAGTTAGAATTCCAAAAGAATTCCCCAAGGTTGCAATATTACAATGAACAATTTAACTTATTGGGTGAACAGTACAAGAAAATTCAGACTGGTGGACTAACTAACACTGATGCATTCTCTATTCCCTTAGAGAATTTACCTACTCTAATGAAAGAATATGCAGATTTATTCAGACAGCGAAAGATTTTCGAACAAGTTATTATGTTCTTGGAAACTCAGCATCACGAAGAAGCGATTCAAGAAAAAAGAGATATACCGGTAGTTGAAGTTTTGGATTTCGCTAAAATTCCTGAAGAACGATATTCACCTAACCGTGTTGCAATGACTATTGTAGGATTTTTCTTAGCAATAATTTTCGCAATTATTATCATCGTAATCCGGGCTTTTGCAAAAGGCAATGCTTATATAGTTGAGTTTGATTGACAAAATTTCGAGATCTAACAAAAAAAACCGCATCACAAATTGTAAGCGGTTTTTTAATTATCCATCATTTATCTAATGTTATTCGGAGTCACCACAAGCATTTGCATCGCTAAGTGACTTTAAGTTCTTTTGGGCTGAAGCATTTTTTGGATCAATTTTAAGCACTTTTCTGTAATTCTGACAAGCCATCTTACCATTTTGCAAGTTATGATAACCAATGGCTTGGAAAAGGTAAGCATAAGCTTCTGACGGGAAAATTGACGCCCATTTTTCACCAATTTTCACAACATCGTTAAATTTCTTTTGGTCGAGGTACATTTGTCCTAATTTAGAGAATGCCTGAATTAATGCAAAACTGTACTTTGCTGTGTCACTTTTACCAATATCTAATACTTGATTGTAGGTTAATTCAGCTTCAGAATTTTTGGAAAGGCTTGCATAAGCATCACCAAGACTTATTTTCGAGAATAAGAACGTTGAATCAGCAATTGATGATTTTTGGAGAGGGTCAATTGCAGATTCAGGCATTTTTAGTAATAAATAAGATTGCCCAATAAAGTAGTATGCTATATGATCGTTGGAACTCTTGCAATTTGCATTCTGTATCCTTTTACTTAAAATATCAATTGCATCTTGATATTTTCCAATTTTCTGGTAAATGAAGCCCATCTGGTCCATTATCCGGCAACTTTCGTTCGAATCTATCATAACAGATTTTTTCCAAGTATCTAATGCTTTTGCGGTATCCTTCAATAACATATAGGATTGGCCTATTTTCTGGTAATCAAATACTATTAACGCAGTATCTTTTTCAGCTTTTTCATAAGCACTAATTGTCTGTTTGTACAAATCAGGATTCGGTGTATTTTTTCTACTCTGTTGGTCAGAAGCGTCATATAGGGCTCTCGCCCTCATTATTAATGCCTTG
>CAYUZZ010000611.1:0-1717 GCA_964449505.1 uncultured Hyphomicrobiales bacterium
TTGGCAAGGTTGTGCTCTACCAACTGAGCTACTTTCGCTTGTACCAAATAGCAACGCTATCGGGATTACAAAAATAATAATTTGTTTGTAATCTGCAAAATATTTTTTCGCTTCCTAAGAAAATTTTTCAAAGAACAAACTAACAACTTCATTTTCTATTTTTACTATATCAATATACGTGCCAGTTTCTTTCGAAATTGAGGTTACTTCCTTATCCTGAATTCCACACGGTACTATATACGAAAATTCATTTAGATTATTGCTAACGTTAAGTGCAAACCCATGTGAGGTAATCCAACGTGAGCAGTGCAATCCAATTGCAGCAATTTTTCTGGAATCTTCTATCCAGACTCCAGTCAGTCCTTCCACTCTACCGCCAACTATCTCATATTTTAAAATCAACTCTATTATTATTTGTTCTATTTGACGAAGGAACCAATGCAAGTCGGTTTTGAAATGTTTAAGATTAAAAATAGGATAGCCCACCAACTGCCCTTGATTGTGAATGGTAACGTCACCACCACGTTCTATATCGTATAGCTTTACTCCCATCTGCTCCAAAAACTCAGGTTTGAAAAGTATATTTTCTCTGCTGCTGTTACGACCTAAGGTTATTACCGTAGGATGCTGGCACAACACCAACACACCTGGCAAATCAGGATTTTCCTGTAATCTGCTTACTATTTCCTTCTGCTTGTTCCAGCCATCAAGGTAATCAATTAAACCCCAATTTTGAATTTCTATCATAACTTTTTAAATATTTTCTAATTAATTTATACAAATTTAAAATATTCCTTTTTAATTGACTATATTTTACTTAAATTAGCATAATATAATTATTCTATCGGAGTACAAAATGGAATTTCTTGGTTTTCTATTTGTGTTTATTATCTTCATAATTTTCTCATCGGTTAAAGTTGTCCGAGAATACGACCGTGGTGTTATTTTCCGCTTGGGCAGACTAATAGGCTATAAAGGACCGGGCTTGATAATACTAATACCCTTTATTGATAAAATGGTTAAGGTCAGTCTCCGAACAATCACAATGGATATCGAACCACAAGACGTTATCACTAAAGATAATGTTTCTATTAAAGTGAACGCAGTTTTATATTTTAGAGTTGTATATCCCGACAAAGCAATAGTAAGCGTCGAGAATTTCTTGTATGCAACCAATCAAATTGCACAGACTACTCTAAGAAGTATTCTTGGGCAATCCGACCTTGATGAAATTCTATCAGAAAGGGATAAAATCAACGTTAGATTACAACAAATTATTGATGACCACACCGAACCTTGGGGCATCAAAGTTGCCTCAGTAGAAGTTAAGCAAATCGATTTACCACTCGAAATGCAACGTGCTATGGCAAAACAAGCACAGGCCGAACGCGAGCGTCGTGCCAAAGTAATTAATGCAGATGGCGAATTCCAAGCTTCTTTGAAACTATCACAGGCTGCAGAACAGATTATGAAATTCCCTGTTGCTATTCAGCTACGTTTCTTGCAAACTCTTGCCGATATTGCTACAGAGAAAAACTCTACTATTATATTCCCTATTCCAATTGATATTATCAAGCCATTTATGGATAATGCAAATTTAATGGCATTCGATAAGTTAGACGAGTTAAAAGAAAAAATTATGAATGTACAAAAAGAGCAATAATTTCATTTTAATTTTTTATTTTTGAAACATTAAACTTATATTTCATTTTAATTT
>CAYUZZ010000612.1:0-1715 GCA_964449505.1 uncultured Hyphomicrobiales bacterium
AGATTGGGCAGAGAACGCAGTGCGTCATTCGGTTTCAATCACCGAGAACGAAGCACTCGATAGTAATGTTATTGATTTGATAGCCCCAAATATTGATTCACTCCTCAAAGCTGTCAATAATACAGAAATTAAATTGAAAAATGGTAAAGTAGTTATCCTACATACCCAAAAATCAAAAATCACAATGCGTGATATGAATTTTAAGGAAAATTTACTTGCGCTGCTTGGCAACCCCAACATTGCTTATATTTTTATTTTACTTGGAATTTGGGGGATAATTTTTGAACTGAAAAGTCCCGGTGCAATATTTCCCGGCGTTGTTGGTGCTATAAGTCTGCTTATAGCTGCTTATTCACTCCAAATGTTGCCTGTAAATTACATAGGGTTGGGTTTGATTATTCTGTCCATTATTTTGTTCATAATGGAAATCTTTATTCAGTCTTATGCTTTATTGACAGTTGGCGGCATAATTTGTTTTGCTTTAGGTTCTGTAATGTTAATTGATTCACCGGAGGATATAATGGTAATTTCAACACAGTTGATTATTTTCGCAACTATTTTTACAGCTCTTTTTTTTGGAATGATAATTTGGTTTGGAATTAGGGCACAAGCTCGGAGAAAAGCTCCAATTGCAAGTGATATGGAAGGTTTAAAAGGTATTGCAATTACTGATATTAGTTCTACAAACAAAGGCAAAGTTCATCTGAATGGTGAAATTTGGATTGCTCAATCTGATGACTCCATCATGAAAAATGATACTGTTATCGTTGTGAAGATTATTGATTTTACCTTATTTGTCAAAAAAAGTTTTTAACTTTTTTCGTTTTAAATTGTCTATATATAAGTTATTCAAGGATAGTTTATGAAATTTATTTTATTTATTTCACTGATTGTAATTATTACACTCGCTGGAAATGTATTTGCTAAGGATTATTTGATTGAGCAGTCAAATGAAAAGAATATCAAATATGCAGATAATCTTGTCATTATAACCATCCGTTCGGGTTTCAATATGCAGAATGTTATTAATAAACTGGAAAAGGACTTCAATTTTACTGTTAAAGATAGAATTCTTTATCCCCACAAAAGCTTAACTTACAACAAAGCACTTGTCAATGCCCAGTTGTTGTTAAATAGCAGTAGTTTAAATAAAATTTATTTGGCAGAAGAACCTCTATTAAGAACTTATATTATTGAATTAAATAATCAAATTTCTCCCAAAATTTTCTGCAAACAAATAAAAAAAGGTGTACCATATATTGAATTTGCAGAACCCTATGAATTTCCGGAATTACTTTACTCACCCAATGACTCGCAAATTTCCAATCAGCTGCCTTTTTTGTCACTCATCAAAGCTTATCAAGCATGGGATATAGAGAAAGGCTCTCCTGACATTATAATCGGTATAAGCGATAGTGGCGTGGACCAAGACCATGAAGATATAAAAGACAATCTTGCCGTTAACTTTAATGAAATTCCGGGTGACAATATTGATAATGATAACAATGGATATATAGATGATTATCAGGGTTATAATTTTGCATGGAAATATGATGGCGTAAATCCCGGCGTCACTAATGGTGGCTCTATCACTCACGGTTTGCAGGTTGCCGGACTTGCCGGAGCAGCAACCGACAACCAACAAGGTATTGCCGGAGTGGGTTTTAAATCCAAAATTTTCCCTCTTAAAATAATCGAGGGGTCAGTTCTGAAGT
>CAYUZZ010000613.1:0-1715 GCA_964449505.1 uncultured Hyphomicrobiales bacterium
AGATGAATTAAGAGCAAGGTTAGATTTATCAACAAAATATATTAACTTTGGTTTAGGAAAAAGTGGTTATACTTACGATACTACTATAACAGTTAGGGCAATAAATGAAGATGTAAAAATTGATACAATTATCAGTGATGACAATAAACTAAAACTTGAATTTGGTGAAAAACAATTCCCATTTGTATTAAAATTATGTGATAGTTTAGATATAAACATCAAATATCCATATATTTCTGATGAATCGGAATATACATCATTTTCAATTTTATCTAATACTTGTGAGCAAACTTTAGTAGAATTTTCAATCTATAATGAAAAAGAACCACTGCCAACTGCAAGAAATGGTTTTGGTAATATTGCTATATTGACTGAAATGAATAATATTGGCAATATGGATTTCAAGGGTTACAATTTCGGTGCTGGTCTTCAATTGTATATATTGAAAAATGTTGCTGTAAGATTGGGCTACGGATTATTACAAGAAAACCAATCTTCCTTGCTTACAGACCGAAGTGCAATAAAGAATGAAATAAATTATTATTCAGCAAATTTGAAAATTAATTTAGCAGTCAATGAAAATATACTTGGATATTTTGCCCCATTTTTAATGTATGAAAGTGGAATTGAAACAGTAGAATACCTTGATAAATTCACAAGAGCTAATGATTTAAAAGGGTATTCGGGCGGAGTTGCTATTGGTGGGGAATTTTTCATTTATCATAATTTTAGTATTTCCCTTGAATCAGTAATCGGAGCAAAACAAATCATAACTAAAAATACATTGGGCTTTGATAATAAAACTGAAGTCCCAACATCAGATACTTATACATACTTTATAAAACCAAAATTAAATTTTATTATATCTTATTTTATCAATTAGGTGAATTATGAAAAAATTAATCCTAATATTTTTAATGTCAATTAACTGCTTATATTCCCAACAGAATAAGGCAAGTCAAATTTTTAAAAAAGCGGTTGACGCAGTTGTATTAATTGAAACACCCAAAGGTTTTGGCAGTGGTTTTGTTGTATCAAGAGATGGCTGGATTGTTACCAATCATCACGTAATCGCAAACGATTATGATGCACCTTATTCTCCTTATTACGTAAATGTAAGTAAGAAAAATGGCACTTCATTTAAAGTAACACAAGTTATAAGTTTTCAAAATAGTCAATCAATTGATATAGCGTTAATAAAAGTGGATGGTTATCAATACGACATATTACCTATTTATGAGTTTTATGGAGTAGAAGTAGGCGATGAAGTATTTACGATAGGTCATCCACGTGGCTCAAATTTTACTCAAACTAAAGGAATAATATCTAATACAAACTTAGGTAAGGATATGGATAACTACTACCAAATTGATGCAGCTTTAAATCCCGGCAATAGCGGAGGCCCATTATTAAATATAAATGGTCAAGTGATAGGTGTTAATACTTCTGGACTTAAAGAAAGTGAAAACATGAATTATGCGATTAAATCATCAAAATTAGCAACAATTTTACGTTCTAAGATTATCAGCTTTAATACAAATAAGTTAGTTGAGGACGAAACCATAACAAATAATACAAGTTCAACTCCAGTAATTGAAGATGAAGAAGTAAAAGAAGCAAAGAAGGAAGCTGAACTTGCCAGAATTGAAAGGGAAAAAGAAGCTGAATTGGAGAGAATCAAAAGAAATCAAGAGCAAGAAGAATTGAGGAATAAA
>CAYUZZ010000614.1:0-1713 GCA_964449505.1 uncultured Hyphomicrobiales bacterium
ATGTTTCTCATCTTTCTCCCGGTGTATATTTCGTGAAGACAGTAAATAGAATTGAGAAGTTTGTAAAAAAATAAACATAAGGAATATAAAAATAATTAAAAAACTTTGTCACCTTTTTCTTGAAAAAGTACATATATATGTTAGAGTTGTTACAATTTTATAAAAAATATGGAGGTAAGTTAAGATGTCTGAAATTTAATATTAAAAAAGCCGAAGAAAACTGAAGTGATTTCGACAACGGCTTTTTATTCTTTTTCTGAAAGGAAACCACAGTTCCCATTCAATATTTTTCGTATGGTAGAAGTATATAACTTTCCGCCAAGCACAGCAATTCAAAAATACGAAAAAATGTTGAAAAATAATGGCTTGAATTTATTAACTAACAGTTTTTTAAATAATAAAGGAAATTTTTCAAATGATAAAATATTATATTTTAGTCGTAATAACATTATTATTTGGAATAATTAGTTATGATATTAATGCACAAGAATATTTTTGTCCTGAACCTTATGGTAATATCGTTGAAATTGATGCAGATTACATTTATGGTGCTAATATGGTGTGTCATATCCATATTGTATATTGTTGCTGGTGGGATAATACAAATAAGACTATGTGGAAAACCATATTAAGTTATGAATCTATAGGATATGCAGGAACAACTGGTAGCAATTGTTTAGCCGCAATTCTTGATTGGGACAATTTTCTGCAATGGTTAAATTTAACAGTAGCAACACATGCTAATTTAAATTGTCAGCCTGATGCACCACCTTGCGATGAACAAACCGAACCAAATTATACGAAAGTTGTTCAATCGGCTTGCGTTTATGCACAAAATGTTCTATTGTACAGTGGTGATGATGTTTATTCATTGAAATTTAAACCTTGTACTAACGGAACGGCAAATTGTACCTCAGAATATATCATTTGTTATGATTATAATTACTCACCACCAATATTAAGAACTATTTTTGTAAGACGCTATTTAACTGGAACAGTTAATTGTAATCCTAATCACCCACAAATGCCACCAATTGGTAAAACCTGGAGCGAGCCATGGACTACAGAATGCTATATGAATTCAAGTTGTAATTAATTGAAATAAAACTTGCAAGTATTTATTTAATTATACTTATTTGCAAGTATTTTTTGAAAATCAAAATTGAGGCTAATATGTTTAAAATTGCTATTGTTTTATTGATAATTTTTTGTACTTACATAGGTAATGCCTTACCTGATGCTTTTAACAAAATTGATTTCTATAGAATCAATTCTGTTTTCAATGGTTCTGTTTATAATGGTAGTATTTTGTTAGTGTATGGTAATGGTGGAGTGATATTAAAATCATCAGATATTGGGAATACTTGGGAACAAATAAATTTAAACGATAATCTTAATATCATTAATATGATTTATACCGATAATCAGTTTGTTGGATTAAGCGACAGGAATGAATTTATTTTTTCTAAAGATAACGGAATATCTTGGGAAAGTAAATCAACAAATCCAGGTTTTCAGATTTATAAAATGATATTTTATAATGATAATTACTACTGTATGGGCTCTGACAAGATTTTAGTTTATGATAAAATTTATCAAAAAATAGACGAACATCAGATTAAAGTAGATACAAACTATTATGATTTTACATTATTTAAGAATCATATTTTATATATTGCAACCCAGATGAACAATTAAAGCCAATTGCTATTA
>CAYUZZ010000615.1:0-1712 GCA_964449505.1 uncultured Hyphomicrobiales bacterium
TGGGATTAGTTTTAATGCCAGCTCATAATCTTTGGTATCAACTGCTTGCAGTAATTCGTTAGAGCCTAATGAATAAGCCCTGTTTAAACCAAAGTAGAGAATCACTAATATCATCAAATAGTATTTCATTTTATTTATCCTTAATTATTTTACCGAATTTTCATTAGGTACTAAAACTATTTTAGCATATCCTGGTACTAATCCTGAATCCATAAAATACTTCTGCACCTTTGTCTCTTTTGATAAGTATGAAGCAAACCAAAATGGTTTGTTACGTCTGTCTTCTCTTAATATAGCTTTATATTCGACTATATAAGGGTATTTCTCCTGCACAATAAATCCCTGATGTACAATCTGGGGTGGAATTCTTTTTCCATCTTTATTAATGAACCCAACTCTAAGACTTTTGAAATCAGGATTAGTAACAACGTTTGATAAAAAACCTATTCCGATGGAATTTTTATTTTTCTTGATATAATTTCTAACTTCTTGGGAATTAGAGAGAAATTTCAAGGACTTTTTGATAATGCTATTTTTGCTTACTAATTGTTGTAACCCTGCGTACTCGGAATTATTATTATTTGAAATAACTAACTCAGGTTCAAAAGTTAAATTAGGGAAAAAGTCTTTAAATTTTTTATTGTCGGTTAAGATTTTAAAAATTAATTCAGCATTTAAAGTATCCAATGGAAAATCGGGAGTTGTAAAAAAAACAAGAGCATCCTTTGCTATTATCATTTCAGGTCTGTTCAGTTGATATTCTTTATTCAAGGAATCTTCGTCTTTCAGATAATTCCGGGCAATCACAATTGCTTCGGCTTCACCTGAAAAAAGAAGTGCTACTGCGCGTCTGCTATTAACAAATTGTGCATTTAATTCAATTTTAGGATAGGACTGATGATAAAAATCAAATGTAGGTTTAAGTATATTGATTATTGAACTATCGGCATATATTGTAAGTTTACCTTCATTTACAGATTCAACTTTTTTCTCCTGAGGTTTTTCAGAAATTTTGGATTCTGAATTGCAAGAAAGGAATATAATTGAAAAAAGAAAAATCATAATTATTTCAGCTTTCATCATCGTCCTGCCTATCCATAAATTTATATCTTCTTTCCTGAGAATACAGAATTGCTAATCTATAAGAACCAAAAAGAACAAAAATAATACCAATCATAATTCTGAACTGAGTTTCAAGTTCACCCAAAAGAATACCGCTCAGTAACAATATACCGATTACAACGATTAATCCTCGTACTAAATAATTAAGAATTCTTAAAATCAATTTTCTATCGTCGCAATGTTAAACTGAGCGGTTATCATATAAATTATCTAAGTCTAAATGTTATCGGAATACTTACCCAACAAATAATTGACTGACCATTTTGAATTGCGGGTGTAAATTGTCCATAATTCTTGATGGCATCTAATGCGGACTGGTTTAGTAGTTCGTGGTCAGATGATTCAACAAAGTATTTGCGTGCTTTGCCATCAGGTCCAACAAGCACTCTAACTATCACTCTGCCCTCTACACCGGCACGACGTGCCAAATCAGGGTAAATTATACTTTTTTGTAATTTTGCAAGGTCAACTCCAGGTTCTTTTTCAACTGCAACGAATTCATCAGGAGCAGGCTCCACTTCCTTGGTATCAATTTTCACTTCGCGTTTATCTCTTAAATCGATTTTATCGGAAAAGCCGCCTAAATCTAC
>CAYUZZ010000616.1:0-1708 GCA_964449505.1 uncultured Hyphomicrobiales bacterium
ATTTCTACCATCACTTCCCCTTCAACCCCACGCTTAAGCGTGGGGTTGATAGAAGATAAATTTATTGTGATATAATCTGAAGCGGGGTTGGGTGATATATTAATTATCAATTTTGAATTATCATCATCAACAGAAGTTGTTTTGGAATCAAATACAAAAACTCCATAATAAGGTTCTGAAAACCAAACTTTTCCATTCTCATCTATTGTAAAATCAGATAATGAATATAAGTTTTGATTGGTTCCTTCAAATGTAGGAAACTCATATTTTGTCCATTCTTGATTTTTGCTGTATTTGTAAAAATACTTTGAAGCATTCGTTTGGCTGTTATAAATCCTTGACAATATCCAGCAATTACCTTCCAAATCAATTTTTACATTTGAAAAATATTCGTTATCATTCATTAATCCCTCAGGTATTTCAATTTTGTTATAAGTAACGGTAGAATTGTTATCTTTATAAATTCCAATATTGCGATTCATCAATACAATAATGGAGTTATCGGACATAATTTGAATTGAAGAAACGGTATCATTTTTAAGTTCTGGTATTCCAGTTGAATCAACAATCTTAATTATACCATCACTGAATTTCACAAACTTTCCTCCGCTTGAATACCAAAGATTATCGTAATCATCACAAAACATCGGAATATCTACGGTATATGGAAGTGGTGTTGACTGTGGTACCGAATAATAAACTACATTGTCTGTAGATTTTTCAAGTTTAAAAATACCCAATGTTTGATTTACAAACCAAGTATTCCCATATTTATCGAGTGCAATTCCCCGAATTTTATCATCATACATCTTAGGAGTATTTGCAAAATTATAATGCTTTCTTTCGTTGCCGGTAAATTTTATAAGACCTTCATTTGTGCTTGCCCACACTGCACCTAAAGTTGGTTTTACTTGTCTAATATTAAACCTATTATATGTTTCCATAGGATTTAGTTCATTATAATAAATCTTCAACCATTCAGTTCCATTAAATTTCATTAAACCACCAGTATTACCAAGATAAACTCCATCATTATAATCAGATTGAATACAAAATATTGCTCCGGGAACTGGCAAATCTTTGTACTTATGAAAAGTCCATCCAGATTGCGAAAAAGAATTTGATAAAAGAAACAAGAATAAAATTGAAACACACATAAAAATCCTTTTCATTTTTCCACTCCATCAAAAAAAAATACATTTTTAAAAATTGCAACTGAGATATATACAATAAACAAATCAAATTACATTTTGTAACAACTCTAACATATATATATGTACTTTTTCAAGAAAAAGGTGACAAAGTTTTTGAAAAATATGTTTTCTTTTATATAACGTTCAATCAAAGAGCGTAAAGAGTTCACCATTGGAATACTAACTGTAATTCCACCGAGCTCTTTGATGAGGATTCGTGCTGTTTCAATTCCGCAAGTTTCAGAAACAATTTGAAAATTTTCAGGCAAATCCTGTTCTTCAAGCAATTCTATAATATCTTCATTTCATATAATTTAATAATATTTATATTAATAGAGACATCTGAAAAATACCTGATTCTCACCAGATTTCTCAAGAATAATTGAATAATTCTTGAGATTCTTGCTTTGTTTCTTTGGAAATATAGCGATTTTCTTGATATTTTTTCTGTCGTTCCCTTGAAATTGTGAGTGGATTCCCGTTTACACGGGAAAGACAAACAAACAAAAAGTGTC
>CAYUZZ010000617.1:0-1701 GCA_964449505.1 uncultured Hyphomicrobiales bacterium
TATTGTTTATAATGATTCAATTACCACAAGCAGTAGTGGGATGATAGGCGTTCGTTTGGGTTACTCACCACTCAATATTGTTAGTTATGGAATTTTTAAATCAATTGGCATAGGTTTTTCTGAGACAGTCAGTTCTACCGAGCTTCTTATAAAATCAATCTTGCAGATATTCAAAGGCAATCTTTCCTTCAAAGAATCCATTGCCGGACCAATAATGATAATGGACATGGCAGGTGAACAGGCGAATCGTGGAATTATCAGTTTCCTTAGTTTTATCGCTTTATTGTCAATTTCTTTAGCTTTTATGAATATTTTACCATTTCCTGCTCTTGATGGTGGACATTTGGTATTTGTTTTGATAGAAGGAATTACAAGGAAAGAAATTCCAATAAAAATAAAATTAGCTTTCCAACAGGGTGGAATAATTATTCTACTTCTATTTATGGCTTATGTATTTTATAATGATATTATGAGGATAATAAATTAATTTGAAAAAAGAAACACCTTTAATTCTGATTACCAATGACGACGGAATAGATTCTCCGGGGATTTTTGCCTTGTATCAAGCAATGAAACCACTTGGCAGGATAATAGTCGTTGCACCCGACAAGCAGCAAAGTGCTGTAAGTAGTTCGCTGACAATCCAAAAACCAATCAAGGTAAACAAGAAATATATTAATGATGAGTTTTTTGGGTTTGCAGTCGATGGCACTCCTACCGACTGTGTTAAATTAGCTTTTTTTTCATTATTAGAAGAAAAGCCTGACTTGGTAATTTCCGGCATAAACCATGGTTTGAACACATCAATCAACGTGCTATATAGCGGTACTGTATCTGGTGCCATTGAAGGAATGTTAATGGATGTAAATGCCATAGCTGTATCTCATGCAAGCCATAGTACCAAGAAAGATTTAACTGCAGCTGCTGATGTTGCGGGGAAAATAGCAAAAGAAATTCTAAACTCCGATGATTATAATAAAAAATATCTACTCAATATAAATATACCAGATATAAATCCATTAGAAATAAAGGGGATTAAAATCACACGCCTCAGCAATTCTCAATGGATAGACAAGTTTGATAAAAGATTCGACCCCTACGGTAACGAATATTATTGGTTCACGGGCGAATATATTGTAAATGACGACGATCCTGAATGTGATGATAATGCAGTGAATAATGGGTTTATATCAGTTTCTCCATTGTCAATTGATTTCACGGATTACAATTCTTTAAATGATTTGAAACGATTTGAAAAATTATAGAGGGCATTATGGCAAGATCAGTATCAATAGATGAATTAGAAATAGGGATGGTACTTGCAGATCCCATTTATAATAATTTTGGACAAATATTAATTGGAGCTGATTCTGAATTAACCCAGCGTCAAATTAAAGTTTTGAAAACATGGAACGTAAAATACATTAATATAAAGGATAACCAAGAGGAACAACCTCTTGAGTTAAACCCAGAGTTAATTGAAATGGCACGGGAGAGAATCAGGTCAAGAATGGATTGGGAACCAAGAAATTATAACGAAATGGATTTATTTAATACTGCCGTTGAATTTACGGCACGGCAATTGCTAAATAACAACACATGATATTAAGCAGCATAAAAATAGAAGAATTATTAAGAAAAGTTGATGATTTCCCAACTTTACCGACCATTTATAATACAATGATGGATTTGATTTCCAAT
>CAYUZZ010000618.1:0-1699 GCA_964449505.1 uncultured Hyphomicrobiales bacterium
GTACTAAAATAAATGTTTAAAAACTTACTGTCAACTGTGTTTATTTATTGCTGATTGCCAATCTATCGAGAATTTCTGCAACCAAATAAAAAGACCCTATTAAAAGTATTTTTGATTTTTTTTCATTTATTTTATCAAGAACCTGCCTAATTTTATGTAAATTAATCTTTGCGAAATTACAATTCTCGGCAACCTTCAACAATTGATTAATTCTTGCACCTCGCTGTTCTTCTAATTCTATCAGTGATATAGAAGAATTATAATTACTTATCTCCTTCATCATCGAAAAAATGTCTTTATCCTCCATACAGGAAAAAATAATTTCAAATTCTTCCAAGTTGTGACCTGCAGTTTCAATTGCCTTCAAGTCACTACTAATAGCGGGCAAATTATGAGCTCCATCTATAATAATATATGGGTTTTCATTTATTACGTGCAACCTTCCCATCAAATTAGTATTTACTTTAGTTTTTTCCAACCCACTTGTTATCGAATTTTGATTGATATTGGGGAAATTAGTACCACAAATTTTTAGTGCTGACAACACTAAATATAGGTTATCAATTTGATGAAGACCCAAAAGAGGCAGATTTACAATGAATTCAGTTCCATCATATAAAATTCTCAATTTCATAGAAAGGTTTTGATTGAAGGAAATTACTTCGACTTTATTTCTTTTAAATTCATGGCAATTTATTAATAAAGCACCTTCTTGTTTGGCAGATTCACCAATAATTTCATTTATTTCGTTATTGTGGCTTCGGAATAGTGCAGGAATGTCCTTTTTGAGTATTCCTGCCTTTTCTTTGGCAATATCCCGAATATTATTTCCCAAATATTCTACGTGGTCAATTCCAATCGATACAATTATGGATAAAACTGGATTAATGATATTTGTAGAATCGAATCTTCCACCCATACCAGTTTCGATTATCGCAATATCAACCTGCTTCCTTCTGAAATATTCGAATGCCATTACGGTTGTGATTTCAAAAAAAGTAGCATTAATTTGAAGTGCTTTTTCTTTTAACAACAAATAAATCTCAATGATTTCATCATCAATAATATCAACACCATTTACTTGAATTCTCTCATTAAATTTAAATAAATGGGGCGAAGTATATATCCCCGTTCTATAATTGCTTTCCATCATTACTGATGCTAACATAGAACAAACGGATCCCTTGCCATTAGTACCAGCAATATGTATGGATTTAAAATACTTATGTGGATTGCCTATGGATTCGGATAAAATCGTAGTTCTTTCTAACCCCGGTTTAATACCTTTTCTCATTTTCGAGTACATCTCATCGAGTATGGAATTTATTTCAATCATTATTTTTTGAACACAAAATTTATTTAATGAAATTGTATTTTTAATAATTAAAAGTAATAAAAATTAAGTTAGTAGATATAACCTGACTTATTCCCAATGCCAAAAAATAATGGCATCAGAGGTGCCTCGCTACTTCAACAACCGATTATTACCAATGCAATAACAAATTGAAGTAAAATGGATAATTTTTTCATATCAGCATCTCTTATTTATTAAATAAAATAACTACGAATATCAAATAATCATCTAAAATCACAGACTAAAATAATAATAATAAAGAAATATTTCAGATTGTTTTTACTTCCTTTTAAACTTAGATTGCTTATTTATTGACAAATTCCAAAAAACTTTTATCCAAGCATT
>CAYUZZ010000619.1:0-1689 GCA_964449505.1 uncultured Hyphomicrobiales bacterium
TGAAGATATTGATTCTATTAGCGAGAATTATGGATTAAAACTTGCAGATAGAAGAGAGGGAATTAAAACAAATCAAGTTCGTAATATTTTTTCAACTGTGTTAGCACTTAGAACAAAATTGAAAACAGAAAAAGGATTTACGGAAGAAATTCATAACGATTTGGTTTTAATTAAACCAAAATTAGCATATGCTGCTGGTAGACAAAGAAATGTAAGACCTTTATATGAATTATTATCACTTGGCATAACTGCAGCTGTAAATTCAACAGATCAAGTTAAAGGTTTAGAGAACTTCATTCAATTAGTAGAATCAATTGTGGCTTATCACAAATTTCATGGTGGAAATTAATTTTAAAGGAGATATAAAGTTATGGCAAAGAAATTTTTAGCAAACGTAGTAATCAAAGGAAAAATGAACGTCCTAACTGGTTTGCACATTGGTGGTAGTAAAGAAAAACTTGAAATTGGTGGTGTTGATAGTCCCGTAATTCGTGACCCACAAACACGCTTACCTTATATACCAGGTTCTTCTTTAAAAGGCAAAATGAGAATGTTATTAGAGTTTGCATTGGGTAAAGTAATTGATGGAAAACCTTCTGAAGACGAGGAGATAACAAGAATTTTTGGAACATCTGCCAAAGAATCTGATATGGGCCCTACACGTTTAGTAGTACGCGATGCATATCCAGATAAAGAAACAATAGAGATGTGGAAAAATTTGGATTCAGAATTGCAGTATACAGAGTTTAAACCTGAGAATAGCATTGATAGAATTACATCTGAAGCAAATCCAAGATTTTTAGAAAGAGTAGTAAAAGGTTCAAAATTTGACGTTGAATTTGTTTACAGCATTTATGATTGGGAAGACAATGACAATGACAAAGTCAAAGGCAATGTTGACGAAAATAATTTAGGAAGAATTTTTGAAGCCCTTCGTTTATTAGAGCACTCTGGTTTAGGTGGAAATATTTCAAGGGGTTACGGACGCATTGAGTTTAAAATACTCGAGCCAATTGTTATTAAGCAAAAAGATTATCAAGATGGTGGAGAGAACTATAAAAAAGCAGAAGAATCTCTTGATGGTAAAACATTAAAATCCTTAACTGAAATTAGATTGCCTAAAGTATTAGAAGAGGCTTAAAAATGAAGATAGTTTATCTAAAACCGAGAGCTTCTTTTCGGGATAATCTTCGTTCGGATACTCTGTGGGGTTTAATTTGTTGGGGAATAAAAACGGTCTATTCGGAAAAGGAATTAGAAAAATTTATTTCTGGATATAGCGAAGGGAAAGTAGTGAAAATCTCTTCATCTTTTAGGTACATAACTAAGGATGATAAAAAGGAACTATATTTTCCACGTCCTATTTTAAAGCCACTTAATTTGAATGAGTTTTTTGAAAAGAATGACATAACATTAAAGAAAGAGAAAGCGGATTACATCACAAAAATTAAAAAGTTCAAGAAAGCAACAATTGTGAACAAAGAGAACTTCTTAAAGTTTCTTTCTGGTGAGTCTAATGAACAAACTTATTTTTTGAGTAAAGAATGGGAAAAGCGTATTGATCCTATTAAGAGAGAAGATGTTTTACATAATTCAATTAACAGGTTAACAAATACAACTTCTAAGGACGATGCATCTCTTTACACAACTTCAGAGTCCTTTGCAAAGGATGGTGGTCTTTTCTTTTTA
>CAYUZZ010000620.1:0-1684 GCA_964449505.1 uncultured Hyphomicrobiales bacterium
CAGAAAAGATAAGTAAAGTAAATTAATTATTTTAAAATAATACCAGTCTGTTGACTCCAAAACAACAAGTCAAGTTCATCAATAGGAATTTCGATATCGCTGGCAAATTTCATAAATTTAACTTCGGCATCTTCATATAATTTATAAGTTGATATATTGGGAATTTTATCAAAAACACCATATCTAACAAGATTTCTAAGTATGTGTCTGTCTAAAATAGCTAAGTTCCTAAATCCTATATTTCTTAGAAAATGCGAGCTTTCTTTCATACCGATGCCCTTTACATTATTTACTAAATACTCTCTTTTTTCCCTTGGACTTAATTCACTAAGGATTACTTTTTCGATATTGTTAAAAGTACTTTTCATTTCAATTAATCTTGCCGCTTTTTGATTATGGAATCTGATATAGTTCTCATTTCTGCGAAGAATATCAGCAGGATCAAAATCATTTTCTCTAAACCTTAATAATTCCAATTCATTTTGCACTAATAGAGCAGACTGGGCTTTGGATTGGGGAGTGCAAATGCAGAAACATAATTCATAAAAATACTTATCCACATCCACATTTTCAAAATCAATCAATTTCTGCTTGATGGCAGATTTTAAATGATTGTACTTTAAGATTAATTCAGATTGCAAACACATTTATGGTATCGTTTTAATGAAAACATATCTTAGTAAAAGCTCTAAGATAAAGAAAATTAAACCAGCTAGCACTAAAGGAAAAAATTCCTCTTTATGTTTTTTGAAACTTGCAACCTCTGTTTTAGTTTTTTCAAGATGATCTATATCGTTATAGATTTTCTCGAGAGTCTTATTATTAGTTGCCCTATAATATTTACCATCAGTCAAATCAGAAATTTTTCCCATTAATACTTCGTCAATTTCAACATCTACATTTCTATATTGTACACCAAAGGGAGTTTTAAGTGGATATGGTGCTTTACCCATTGTACCAACCCCAATTGTATAAACTCTTATGCCGAAACTTTTAGCAATATCAGCAGCCGTAAGTGGTGCGATAGAGCCCATGTTATTAACCCCATCAGTAAGCAAGATTATAATTTTACTTTTTGCTTTGCTGTCCTTCAATCTGCTTACCGAAGTAGCAAGACCATTGCCAATTGCCGTACCATCTTCTATCATTCCAGATTTTACGTTTTCGAACAAATTATTCAAAACATCGTGGTCGATTGTAATTGGGCATTGAGTAAAACTTTCGCCAGAAAAAACTACCAATCCTATTCTATCGTTTTGACGCTTTGCAATAAAATCCACAGCGGTTTTTTTGGCAGCATCTATTCTATTTGGCTTAAGGTCCTCGGCAAGCATAGAAGTGGATACATCCAAGGCGAGCACAATATCTATACCTTCGGTTGTAACAGTTTGTTTCTGTGAAACAGACTGCGGACGTGCTAGGGCTATAATTAACAAAGCAAGCGAGAGAATTCTAAGTATAAACCAAAGATGTCTGAATCTTTGTTTGAATGATGGTTTTGTCTTAGCAAATGCAGCTGTAGATGAAACTATGAATGAAGGTTTAATGTTTTTAATTCTGAAAATATAAATTAAAATCAATAACGGAATCAATAGCAAAAAATAAAAAAGCTCAGGATTAGCAAAATGAACATTCATCATTCTTGTATCTCCTGAGAATTTGTAGTTTCTGGCAACTCTATCAT
>CAYUZZ010000621.1:0-1684 GCA_964449505.1 uncultured Hyphomicrobiales bacterium
ATCTAAGAGGATTGATAGAGTTCTCAAATATATGCCAAAAAAATTGTCTTTATTGTGGCATAAGAAAAAGTAATCAATTAATGAAAAGATTTAATTTAGATGATGCTTCCATCTTGGATGCTGTGAAAATTGCCATTAAGAACAACTATTCCAGCATCGTACTTCAATCAGGTGAATTAGATACTAAAACAAACTCAGATAGGATCAGTTCATTAATTGAAAAAATCGTAGAATTATCAGGTGGTAAATTGGGCATTACTTTATCCTGTGGAGAGCAAACTGAATCTACGTATAGAAGATGGAAATCAAGTGGTGCAAGCAGGTACTTATTAAGAATAGAAACAAGTAATGAAGGACTTTATTATAAAATTCATCCTAAAAATAAATCACATAATTTCCAAAAGAGAATTGAATGCCTCAGCACATTAAAAAATCTTGATTACCAAGTAGGAACTGGTGTGATGATAGGCTTGCCTTTCCAAACTATACCGGATCTTGCCGATGATATTCTGTTTATGAAGGATATAGATATTGATATGTGTGGTATGGGTCCTTATATTGAACATAAGGATACTCCACTTTATATGTATAAAAATGAACTTTTACCCCTGAATATAAGGTTCGAACTAACATTGAAAATGATTGCGAGTTTAAGAATATTGATGCC
Organism: uncultured Hyphomicrobiales bacterium; assembly: GCA_964449505.1. Taxonomy (GTDB): domain Bacteria; phylum Bacteroidota; class Ignavibacteria; order Kapaibacteriales; family UBA2268; genus JBDHXE01. The sequence continues at coordinate 668 of CAYUZZ010000621.1, forward strand.
TGATATTAACATAGCCGCATCAACTGCTATGCAAGCAATTGATAAAATGGGCAGAGAAAAGGCTCTTAAAGTAGGTGCAAATATAATTATGCCAAACCTTACACCAGGAACATATAGGAATTTATATAAATTATACGAAAATAAACCCTGTATTGATGAACAAGCTGAGGATTGTTTAAATTGCATGGAATTAAGAATATCAATCGCGGGCGATAAAGTAGGCTATGGAGAATTCGGAGATTCAAAACATTTTGAGAAAAGAAAAATTAAAATGGAGTCCAAGCAAAATTAATAACTGGGAAAAAATATGGTACTGTCATAAAAACAAATCCGAAGTCTGCAGAAAAGCTGGTATTTGCTACTCTTATAGCACCAAGTAAAGCAGTAGTGGTAGATTTTGTGATATTAGTATTCCATAATTCACCCACAAAAAAGAGATTATGATTATTTGAAAATTTAGTAGTCATACCAACACCTATTCCAAAAGCACCGTCTTCGTAAATAAAATTATATATATTCTCGTTCAACCTAAATTCATATACATCTTCATTGCCACTTTTAACAAATATCATACCCGTAATATCAGTCTTATCACCATAGAAAGTAAAATTGCCATAGATATGTGATAAATTATTGTTGTTATTGAGAAAACTAAGATTTCCTCCAATGGCAAAACGCATACCACCAGGCATTGTTTCCCACTCCATGTCATAAACAGTCAGCTTGGCATTAATAATACTTGCCTGATATTCTGAATTGATAGTGGGCACAAAGGTTCGCCCCGCAGTTATTGATAAAAAATCAGAAATTCCCACTCCTCCATAAAAAAAACCTAACTCATAATTGGCGATAAAATTGTTAGTAGAAATTTCGAAAGCAGAGGGCATAATAAAATGACGGTGACGATGTCGATTTTTTTCCACTTCCAAATAAATTTCGATAATATCATTTTCGTAAATTTTCGGATTTCCCACAGGAGTTTCTAATTTGATATATTTCAAATTATCTTTGTCGGTA
>CAYUZZ010000622.1:0-1680 GCA_964449505.1 uncultured Hyphomicrobiales bacterium
GCCCCCGTTGTATTTCTATCAAGTCTTCCAACCGGAAAAATCCTAACATGCTATCTAACAATATCAAGGACAGTTTTTCTGCCCTTTTCGTCACTGGTGGTAGTAATTACATTTTTTGGCTTGTTAAGTAAAATATAAATAAGATGTTTTCTTTCCTTTATTGGGTCACCATTAACAGTAATAAAATCAGTATGATTGACTTTAGTGCCCATTTCGCTAACAGTTTTCCCATTTACCTTCACAGCCCCAGATTCTATTAATTCGTCGCAAGACCTTCGGGAAGCTACCCCGCTATCGGCAAGAAATTTATTCAAACGAATAGGTTCGTTCGGGTCTTTATCAGTTTTTTTCCGCTTGCTATTGGGTTTGGATCTAACTTCTTGCTTTTTCGCATTTGTTTTTTCAATGTTATTCAACTTTATTTTTCCCTTTAAAAACCTTATAGACGGAATAAACCAACATTACTGTAACAATTGTCCAAGCACTTGCCATAAATAAAAAACCTGAAGCATTCATAGAGTTCTCCATCACTTCATATCCCCTTTTTTTTCGTAAACCTTATAATCAAATTGGTTTCGCTGCCATCCTTTGTAAATCATCCAAGTCAAAATTAAAAATATACCAAACATCAAGAGTCGTGCCCCCCACAAATAAGGTATATCTGCAGCACTTTTTCCCTCCATCAACAAAGTCGGAATAGCGTCGTCAAATGTCCAGAAAATCAAAATAAATAGAAGATATAAGGGAGTTATGTATTTAATTACATAATAAAATATCTTGGGTACCTTTATGTCAGCACCTCTGTTAATATCCTTCCATCCCTTTTCCATACCATATATCCATGCAAAAATAACAACCTCGAGCAATGCTACAACCACCAATGCAAAAGTACCTGCCCAATAATCCATTTCATCGAGAAAGCCATGTTTTAGAAACAGTACCACGAAATTAATACAAATGAACAAGCCGAGCCCAATATAAGAAACAGCTCTTTTGTGAGATATTTGGAATTGCTCTTTTAAAAAAGAAATCAAAGGTTGTGCCATTGCAACAGATGAAGTTATACCAGCAAAAAATAATAAAATAAACCATAAAAAACCTATGAAATTTCCATAAGGAATTTCTTGAAAAATAACCGAAAGTGATACAAAGCCCAGATTGAAAGCACCGCCATGAGCTATTGAGATGGTGGCAGTTAATCCGAAGAATGCTACTGCGATAGGAATTGCTATCGAACCCCCAATTACAACCTCCACGAACTCATTTAACGAGGCAGTGGTAAGTCCACTCAATGCGACATCATCATTTTCTTTAAGATAACTTGCATAAGCCTGCAAAGTGCCCATACCAACACTCAACGTAAAAAATACCTGCCCTGCAGCAGCAAGCCATACCTTTGAATCCCACATTTTTTCAAAATCGGGGTTCCATATAAATGCAAGGCCATTCCACACACTTTTTTCAGGAGTAGCAGGATTGGGTGTTCCAATGTAGAAAACATATATCATCAAAGCAATACCCATTACAAATAATAATGGCAAGGCAACTTTTGCAAACTTTTCAATACCCTCGCTTATGCCCTTATATAATAAATAAAAGTTTGCAGAAATAGTAATAATTAAGAATATATAAGCATAAGATAAATTACTGAAATAACCTTGAGAACTACCCTGATAACTA
>CAYUZZ010000623.1:0-1676 GCA_964449505.1 uncultured Hyphomicrobiales bacterium
AGTACCTACAACAAAAATATTAGCTGCAATAAGGGGCTCATTATTCGTTCCATCAACTACTTTTCCTGCAATCTTGCCAGTAGTGCCTGCAAAAGCATAACTACCAATTAAAAAGAAGATAGAAAATGCAATTATACAAATATTATTTATCTTATTAGTGAACACCTAAAACACCTGTAATTTATTACATGTTATATTTAACTTATAAGTACAAATAGTGTTGCTTCAAATTAGTAATGTCATTTCTTCGAAAAATCCCATCCCAACTTGACGGGATTGTTGGGGTGAAAAATCTTAACTATGCTCTTATTGAGATTTCTCAGTCGCACAAAACGCTCCTTCGAAATGAGAATCCTAGCATTTAGGACATTTCAATTTTGACATGACACTAGTGAATATGTCACAATTTAAATTCATTTTTTAATAGAATTAGTCCAATTTATTAACATTATTGAAGTCATTTTTGGACATCAAAATTATTTATAATCAATTATTATTGCAAAAAATGGGGATACATAATTATGTATCCCCAATTATTAACTATTTAAGTAACAATAATTTTTTAGAATCGATAAAATTTCCAGCTTCTATTCTGTAAAAATAAACACCACTCGAAAGATTAGCGGCGTTAAACTCAAGATTGTATCTTCCAGCAGATTGCTGTTGATTTACTAAAGTTTTTACTTCTCTACCCAACATATCATAAACTCTCAATTTAACATCAGACACTTCTTTAATTGAGTATTGAATTATTGTTGTTGGGTTAAAAGGATTTGGATAATTTTGTGATAATGAAAATGTATTAGGAATTGTATTATCACCATTAACTTCTGTAGGACTAATTACAGATATTTTCAATGCGTCCATCCAAACAGTTCCTTGAAATTTACCTAATGGATGTAATCTTACACTTATCGATGTTGCACCTTCTACTACTTCAACATCTTTATAGAATGGCATCCAATCAAACGATGTTGCATTTGGGAATACAAATGGCATATCTGATGCCCATATCTGTCCCCAACCGTTTGTATTACCTTCTCTATCATGGAATATTGGTGTTAATGATACTGACCATTGATCTCCAACTGCGACTACTGAATCTGGGTGTAAATTTTCACCTTTTATCCATACACTTATTCTAATTATATCACCAACTTTAACATTTTGAAGAGAAGATACGTCCATCATATCAGTAGAATATTCAACAGCTCTTAAAGGAGCTGCACCTGGAACTGCCATACCAATAGGATATTTTCTTGTTCCAACAAATCCATCTCCAAGTCCTTCTAAATCCTTAAACTTTAATGAGTATAATCCTTGATATGCTGTTTCATCTGTTATTATTGTGTTCTCATAACCTTTGGTTAATTGTCCATCATTTCCACCATTTGGAGGCAACCAATAGAACCATCCTGTTGGCACACCTACTTGTGTGTTCCAGATTTGTCCCGCCCAACCATCTCTGCCGGTGAAGACAAAATTATCTGTCCATACTGTTCCAGTTGCATCTTTTCCACCTACAACTCTTACTATGGTTTTATAGGAATCTTCTGGTAATGATATCTCACCTACTGTGGTTTCTAATGTGACCCATCCGCTACTTGTTGCTACACTTTGGTCTATTTCTTTCTTCCATTCGCCAATAACACTTCCATCTTCTCTATAGAAGGTAT
>CAYUZZ010000624.1:0-1662 GCA_964449505.1 uncultured Hyphomicrobiales bacterium
AAACTTGTTGTCAGTTGGAAAATAGGTATTAGTCAAATTATATTTATCAAAAAGTCTTGTTTTGAGAACTTGATAAAGTGGTTGTTTTGTTAACTCCTGAACTATATAACCTAGAATTGCTGTATTTGAATTACTATAATATAAACCTTCGCCAGGTTCGAAATAAAAATCATTTTTAGAAGCCACATCGAACATTTCTTCAGGAGTCCATTTTTTCATGGGTTCACTAAAGAATTTTTCTTCAAAATAGTCTGTTTCTGTATAATTATGTATTCCGCTCGACATGTCACATAGCATTCTAATAGTAATTTTATCGGCTTTAGGGAAATCAGGCAAGAATTTTTCCAATTTATCTTCTAAAGATAATTTTTTCTCATCAACTAATTGTAAAATTACTGTAATTACAAATGATTTGGTATTTGAGCCAATTCTGAATAACATGTCATCTGTTACGGGTGCTTTCGTAATTAAATCTGATACACCATGACCCTTAAGATAAGCTAAACCCTTAGTATCATCCCAAACACCAACTAACATACCCGGCAGTACATTATTTGCTATGATTGAATCACAAACCCTGTCAATTTCTTGCTGTATATTTTTAACTTCCGTATTAGAAACACTGTTGTCAGTATCACAAGAAATAAAGAAGATACTTACAAATAAGATTGAAATAAGTCTTTTGACCATTTTGAACTCCCAAAAATATAAATTAACAATGCTTAAACGATTGTTGATGTATAACAAAAAAAAATATTGGATATTATTTTACAAATAAAATAACGAAACAAATTTATTTGATATTCACATTAAATTACCAAACCATTAATATTTGAATACACAAATCGTTGAAAAATACCTAAATTGATAAGCTAAGTGCACCGCATTAGTCACGCTCTGATAAAGTTGGCAACTCGATTGGGAGTGTAGGATTAAGCAATTTAATTTTGATTTAGTGTCAATTAATGTTTTTGCACAAACTATAAGGCTGGTAAGAGCGATGCAAGGAGAGTAATATTCTCCCTTCCTGATAATCCTGATTAATTACCGGGAAGGAAGTTGGGGAGTTCCCCTTTCAACAGCTTATTGCTTAATGGATTGCCGACTCTTAAATAATTTAGTAATATGTCACAGTTGCCTAAGTAATAAACTTCCATACAAAGTTGTTTGATTTAAAGTTAATATAGTTTGTTGAGCTATTATTTAAATTATATGGCATCATTATTTTTAGAATAGGGGCATTGACCTTAATGTTATTATTGCCAATAAAATTCTTTCCTTTGAGTTAAATTTCAATTCTATTATAGTTCGATTAAAAGGAAATATCATCCGGCGATTTCGATTTATTCCTTTATTTCAATTCTATTATAGTTCGATTAAAAGATTACTTGAATATACAGATGTTCCGCTCAATGAATTATTTCAATTCTATTATAGTTCGATTAAAAGCTTATCTTTTAAAATAAATTTTGTAAATAAAAACAAATTTCAATTCTATTATAGTTCGATTAAAAGAGGAAAGGCAAGTATGCAATATTTGCGGATACTGGAAATTTCAATTCTATTATAGTTCGATTAAAAGTGTACATTCCCATATATATCATTGTAAGTTCCATAATTTCAATTCTATTATAGTTCGATTAAAAGTCAACTACAAGAACT
>CAYUZZ010000625.1:0-1656 GCA_964449505.1 uncultured Hyphomicrobiales bacterium
TAAACATATCCTTACTTGGCAAATTTTATGTTGTACCAAAGTGGTGGATAAATTTAAGGGAAAGATTAACCTCGATTTTTTCCAAGATGGGAAAAAATTAAAATGTAATATTCCCACATTTTGGAACCTTGACAATATACCACCCTGTGCAATAAAAAGATATTCAAAATTTACAGAATCATTATTATTTGTTGCAAGAATTTAATAATAATTGCCAATATTCGTTCTATAGCAATTAATTTAAACACAATTTTGGAGAATCAATGAAAATACTCGTTTGCGCTTCCAAGGTTCCCGATTCTGCCACAAAAATCATAGTTGGGGACGATAATAAATCTATTGACAATAAAGGAGTTAAATTCATTTTAAATCCCTACGATGAATTTGCAATTGAGGAAGGTCTTAGAATAAAAGAAAAATTTGGTGGCGAAGTTACTGTTGTTACTGTGGGTGAAGAAACGTCCCAAGATATACTGAGAACTGCACTTGCTATGGGATGCGATAATGCAGCTTTAATCAAAACCACATCTATCCCAGATTCATACCAAGTTGCTGTTAATTTGGCAAATTACGCTAGAACTCTTGCTCCCGACATTATTTTGATGGGACGTCAAAGTATTGACTTTGATTCTTTTCAGGTACCATCTATGACTGCAGAATTATTAAATATCCCTTCTGCGTCTGTTGTTTCTAAATTAACAATTGAAGGCGATACTGCAACTGCCGAAAGGGATATTGAAGGTGGCAAAGAAATAGTTTCTCTTTCTATGCCATGCCTAATAAGTGCCCAAAAAGGCATCAACGATCCTCGTTACCCTAAACTTCCCGATATTATGAAAGCGAAAAAGAAACCCATTGAGGATATACCATTCCAAAATGTAGCACAAACAATCGAAGTGGTTGGAATTCAATTACCCGACAAGAAAAGGGTCGGAAAAATTGTAACAGATTCAGACGATGATATCAACGAGATTGTAAGATTGTTGCACGAAGATGCTAAAGTAATTTAATTAACATTTGGAGAAAATAATGAGTAAGATATTAGTATATTTAGAAAAAAATAAAGAAACTTTAAAAAGATCATCCCTCGAATTAATTACTGCAGCCAGAGATTTAGCTAAACTTTCGGGCGATTCAACAGTAGGTTTATTCATTGGCAACCCGGAACCAATAAAAGATTTAGCCAAAGAATATGGCTTGGAGGAAATTTTATTTATTGACAATAATGATTTAAACAATTATTCCTCTACCGCCTATGCTGCTGTAATTGCTCAAACTGTTATATCTGAGGATATTAAAGTAGTACTTTTCTCAGCTAATGCTGCAGGTTTGGAATTAGCTCCAAGAGTTAGTATTAAAATCAACGCCGGCTATATTGCAGATTGTGTTAAACTCGAATACTCAAATAATGAATTAATTGCAACTAAACCTGTTTATGCAGGCAAAGCACTAATTAAATCAATCATAAAAAATGAAAGTAAAGTTTTATCTCTAAGACCCAATGTATTTACTGCACAAAAAAATGAAACATCAAATATTTCAACAAGTCAGATTTCGCCTATTTTAACAGAAAAAGATTTTGCTGCCAAAGTAAACGAAATAAAAAGAAACGAAGGGAAATTAGATGTATCTGAAGCAGAAATAATTGTTTCGGGT
>CAYUZZ010000626.1:0-1655 GCA_964449505.1 uncultured Hyphomicrobiales bacterium
CTGAATCACAAAAAAGATTTACGCGAAGCCATAACTGAAGCCAAAATTAAAAGAAATGATGGAAAAGTTTTTAAAAGCCAATTTGTAAGTAAACCTTCAAACATAGTTGGTCTTGTCGACACATTAAGCTACAGAAGTTTGGGCGGTTATTGGCATACAAATTTTGGTTTTTTCGGTCAAGATGTAATGCTTCAGTGTTTCGAAGCACCCGCAGATATGACAATTAAAGGAATAGGGTTTACATGTGCCGATGATACTGGAGCAGAAAATGCAACAATTTCATTACGATTAATACGACTAAATTGGACAAAAGAGCAATTAAAAAATTTTAGTACTGACACACAAATCGGATACTATCCATCAGATGCAGATGGAATGAACAATATTGATTTTTTTGGCGAGACGGCAACTGGAGATTGGGTTTCTACATATGAGGAGACTCCTTTGCCACCTTGGACAAACCATGAAAATCCCGATTCAAATACCTTTAATTATGATTTATTATCTGATAATGGCTATGGTATTCCAATTACTCCTGTTCTCTCACCTTCAACTGATCCTGTTTATCAGTGGGTTGATTTAAGCACTACAGGGCTAGGTGAGGCACAAGTACAAAATCGAGAAATTTTCGCAGTAGTTGCCACACACGATGGAATAAATTTGGACGCAGATAGAATTGGTTTTTGGTCAGATGAAACTGTCGGTTATCCAGGTTGGAAGTATTATGAAAATGGCAGAAGTGGTGCTGATGTTGATCCAGGCTGGTGGGTTAGAATGTTCACTTGGGATTTTGCAGTGGCGGTTGACATTGAAGAAGTCCCATATATCTATATATCAGATTTAACTAATTTAACAACAACTTTATCTACCGAACCTAGAACCGTTGAGGCAACTATTTATGGTAATAATCCTGGAGGAGGCGAATCTGTAATTGCAGAAATAAATTTAATTTACACAATTAATGGTGGAGAAGAAATATCTGTCCCTATGATGGCAAATGGTGATGTTTATTCTGCCCAAATTCCTGGACAATCTCCTGGAACTGAGGTTAATTATTATGTTAGAGCTACTGATATAGATGGAGGTTCATTTTTATCCGCTCATTTATATTCTTACAGAATTTACTTAGTTGAAGATAATAATAACTTAGTCGTTTTTAATGGTTTTACTTCCACCACAGGTTACCCACAGCAATACTATTTTGGAACTGATACTTCTTATGTATATGATGGTTGGTCTCATGATACATGGGCATTTGGTCCATTAACTAAAGAATTAGTTGATAACTATAATAATATATTTGAAATCTGTACAAATGGTCCAAGTGCTTATAACAGAGAAGTTATTGCTGAATGGATAGTTGGTAATGGCAATAGAAATTATCTCCTTGCTGGCGAAGAATGGCTTGGTGCTGATAAGGATTACACTGATCAAGATTATTCCGCCGGTTCTTTTGAATATGATATTTTAGGAATTACTCACAGTTATAACGACATAAGTTATGATGGGACTTCTGGACAAGATTTGCCTTCAAGATTTTTTCCGCAAGAAGGAACTGAATTAGGTGGGGCAATGTTTGATAAAGTTTGGGAATTAAACGCTGTTGATACAGTCTCAATCGATTCAATTCTCTATAACCCAATGTATGAAATTGG
>CAYUZZ010000627.1:0-1653 GCA_964449505.1 uncultured Hyphomicrobiales bacterium
GAATTTATACATTCATCTTTGAAATAATAGCCACCATCAAGAGCGTATAATAAAGAGTAATAACTATTACCAACCAAATTAAACATAGTATCTATCCTCTTACCAGAAAACACCATTCCTAATCCTATAACTTGATTGCTGTCAACTATATCCCTTAATGTTAATTGGCTGCCTGAAAAGCCTGAGAAACTAAATGATGTATCTTGAATATTTGCAACATGAAATCTTAAAACTTGGTAATTCTCTTCATATTGTTTGTAAGATTGAAAAAAGGTATTGTAATTCTCAAAAATTGAAGTAGGTTTTCTTGCTCTTCTTCCTAATATTTTGAAGTCCTTTGAGTGTAATGCCTTCCAATCATTGTCACCAATTCTGGAACCATCCATATCATCTTCTGTATCAAAATTTCCTTGAGCAGTCCATCCTAAATGATGCTCCTTGTAAAACGGCTTTTGAACCATTTTCAGAATGACTAATCCGTCATCCTCCTTCTGATATGCAAAAGCTCGCACACCACAATAATCAATTACTTCGGTAAAATCAATGCTTTGTCGCCATTGTTCAAAGTTGTATTGACTAGCAGTACAATTTACATTCTCTAAATTCCAGGGAGTTCCAAATTCATGATGCCAATTAAATCTAATAAGAACCTTATTTAAAAAATCAAGGTAATGAATAGAATCTTCGAGACCAACGGAGCTGGATTTAATTATTGAATCTGCTTTAATTATATCTTGTATAGCGCCAAGATGATAAGCAGTAAATACAAAACCTTGTCCGCAATTATTTGAATCTTGACAATCTTGATAAGGGAAATTCATTAAGGTGCCATTTTCGCCTCCATAATTTGCTACAATATTACATTGGGGTATCATTATAACACAAGCAGATCTAGCAGCATTTAACTGATAATTATTAACTCCTTTTAAATTTTCTAAATCAAAAATTTCATTTCCATTACCATAACCAAGCCAACCGCAATCATTTACTTCATCAATAAAATTTGCATAAGATTTTTCTCCATTGTTACAAGTGTGGCAGCTATCACCACCACTTAGAAGTTGTTCTGATTTTTTGCTATCATTCATTTTTGATTTATATAAGCTTAAATAATCCACCTCATTAATAGTTAAATCAAAGTCACTCGCAAAATTTGAGATTACTTCTATGATTAATTCATCAGTAGGTATTTCTTTGATTATTAAGTATTTGTCTATCGAACCCTGATAAACTGGTCCGGCTACTATTTTGTAGTCAGGTGTATAAACATAACAATATGAATTGTTATTCAGTTTTACATTATCAAGTATCAAAGTCATCATTCCAAGCTTTTCAGCAAATACTTTTACTTTCATTCTTGTAACGAATTTGTTGTCAATTATTTCATTGACTGCTTTTTCTTTAATATTGAGCTTCAAATTTTGCTCAATCAAATTACCGTCATTGTTCACAGGAAAGTGAATCTGCGGTAGTTCCGAAATATTCTTAAGCTCACTTTTTTCATAAGAAAATGGCTTAGAAACATTATACATAATTTGGCTAAAAATGATAGTAGGAATTACCATCATTGCCAAAACCAAAATGAAGTTTTTCTTCATAAATATTGCTCCAAAAAAAATAAAATTTTATTAATTATTTTTTACAACGTCAATA
>CAYUZZ010000628.1:0-1651 GCA_964449505.1 uncultured Hyphomicrobiales bacterium
CGGTTGGTACATGTTGTCGGGGCGGATTTCGGAGAGCGTTCCTGTCCGAAGGACATGAACTGCGATGCGAGAACCGCGGTTGATTGCCGCACCAAACCCGCTCTGAAATATGCACTTTGTTATGTGTTGGCTTTGTTCACTTTTTATAAATTACTTTTCTCACTATTGTTTTTTGTCCGACAGTGCATTTAATAAAAAATACGCCAGAAGATAATGATATATCACTGTCCCATCGATAATAATATTTTCTATCTACCTGATTTGTTGGTTGCAGGATTTTAATCTTTTTTGCATTTATATCATAAATTTCAAGAATTGGTTGGTTCTTTTCGTTATTTATTTCAATCTCAATATTAAGCTTGTCATTAAAAGGATTTGGATAACCAGTAATGCTAAATCCTTTACCTGTTTCATAATCTTTTATACCAACATTTTTTTGTTTTTCATTACGTTTATAATATATGTCATATTTATCGTTGTTGCTCTGCATCCAGATATAGTCAATGTAAAGAGAACTAAAATTCTTGTAGGCCAATGAAGGATTCATAGGATTAGTTGATATAGTATCCAAAATTGTAAACCATCCACCTAATGCACCATAAGAAAACCCGGAATACAAATTTTCATTTTGCATGAATAAAAAGCCGTAACCAAGAGGTACTAAGATGTCATCGATACAGATAAAGTCGGTTGACTGAGATATCAATATTCTTGTGAAAAAGTTATCATTTAATTCATTGTCATGATTTTGGGCTTCTACCAATGGTTTTATACTGTCAAGATACATTATCCGAACTGAGTTTACATTTGGGTTATAGTATCGGTCTTTGTCAGAAATCAAATCATTATAAGAAACACAAGGTTGTGAACCCAATGCTTCATAAAGTGTATCTATCTTTTGTGAATCACTAATTAATCGTAGAAATTGAAGAGAATCATCCGAGAATTGCATTGAAAACATAATGTTGTCATCTTGATTCCGCAAATGATTTGCGATAGCAATATCATTTATGACAGGCTTAGATGAAATTGTCTTTTTTAAAGAAAGTGTATCGTTATACAAGCTAGCATACATTAAGGATTGTTTGAAATCTGGCTGATTTTTAATCCAGAAAACATTGAATTTCCCCGACGAGTCGCAGTCGCTAATGGGAAGGGAACAATCAAAGTCGGTGTCGCTTATTTTTTTTATTGATGACCAAGTTGAAAAGTCGGGCGAACTGGTATAACAAATTACACCAAGAGAATCATTTGATTCAAATACCAAGCTAAATTTCCCATATTTATTAATCGAAAGTGTGGGATTTGTTCCTTCGACTATTTTCACAGTTGAACTCCATTCGTTTGATTGTCTGTTTAACCAAAGTCCGTTAATTATTTTTCCATGTTCTGTACTGTCAACAAATACGACAAAAACATTGTCAAGAGAATCTCTCACAATTTTTCTTTGATTCTGATTTGCAGTTGCATCAATTGAATTGCTTGTGGCAATTAAGGTTTGGGCATCAAGATTAATTGCTACAAACAAAAAGAATAAGTAAATAATAGTTTTTTTCATTTGTATTATTGTTAGTTGAACGTTCTTCTGTTAAGCTTACACAACCGGGTAGCTTACGCCCCCTAAGAACTGTACGTGCGACTTTCACCGCAT
>CAYUZZ010000629.1:0-1324 GCA_964449505.1 uncultured Hyphomicrobiales bacterium
AGTATTTTAAAAAAATAGGTATGCAGCCAATAGTAGCCTTATATTTGATACGTTAGTTGTGTTCTCTACTTTACCATTTGTAATGTTTTGATTACCATAAGCAGCCTGCGAATAATCAAGTTCTGCAGCTAACATAACTTTACCTTCCTGATAAGTAATTCGTGGCGATATTCTGAGTAATTGGTCTATATCTGCACCTCGAGCATAATTGGCAATAATATTAATATTCTCTTCGGAAGCCCCAAGATTTTTGGAGTAACCTGCGAATAATCCTACTGCCAGATTCTTCCCATATTGCATATCCAACCAACTTGAAATGATATTAAGAGGATAATATTTTTCGGTACCTTTACTTGCATCAAGCACAGTAGATACATAACCCCCAAGCATAAGCATATCTGTTGCATTTTGTCCGTACAAGCCATGCACTGTAAAGTAAAAGTCATCACTGGGGCTAACTTTTACCAGTGCGTTTGCAATCAAACCACTTACTGTTTCCGTATTCTCATATCCGGCACCAGTGGCCGAGCTTATTCTTGGTCTGATAACTTTGTACTGCCCATTAGCTGCAAAGAATACCGAAGATGACCTTACTTTAACGCCAAGGTTAACAATGGGCAAAGGTGAATTCCGAAGATATTCGCTTGAACCACCATTAGGACCAAGACTCGAAAAATCACGCTGCGACATTGCAGCCAGATTAATCTCGAAATTTTTAGATGGAAGCAGGGCAAGTCTTATCTGAGGATTTCTGGAAAATGGCTGATATGGAGCACCTGTATTGAATGCCACCACTTTAGGGAAAGCATCTTCGATAAACAGTGGATTCCAATATTGACCAATTTTTAATTTTGTACTTCCCCAATCCAAATCAAGAGCTGCATGCCTCATTCTTAATCCGTTTATATCGGCATCTGATGTACCAAAAAACTCAAATTCTATTACACCGCTTGTTTTTGCACCCAAGAAATCGGGGGCAGATATTTTTCCAGTTAACCTGCTTTGAATTGAAAGCATATTAAAATTTAAAAACTCATTTTTATCGTTACCTTCTGCGTCTTTACTGATATTGGTTGGGTAGTAATAAAAATGCCCCTCTCTTATTTCCGAACTTTTCCGCGTATTGAGAAACACATCTGTTTTGGCAAACCCTGAGAATTTAATTCCAAAATCCTGTGCTTGTAATGCAAACGTAGAAATCACTATCAAAAATGTTGTAAAAAACTTCGCCATTTCTTAATCCTACTAATATTTGAAAATAATTTATTGCAAACATACCAATTCTTTCATAACAACAAGTATTTAATTTATTAATATTTCTGTA
>CAYUZZ010000629.1:1334-1648 GCA_964449505.1 uncultured Hyphomicrobiales bacterium
TTTTTTCTGCTTTTTTATCCCATTCCTTAACAACTGTTTCCAATAATCTTGCTTTATCAGACCTTAGTTTTGGTAAATCCAATCCGATAATTTTTTGTGCTAATTCTTTAGTTGAATAGTCTGGTAATTTTATCGGAATACTTACACCGTGCTTAGTTAATATAACTGCAATTTGCCCACGTGCCCTTTCACCAAGCGATACAGAAGTACCAAGCACCCTAAGAGCTTCTACTGGAGAATGGAAACCAACTCCATTAGCAGCAGCTACCCAATCCCATCTCCATTGTGAGTTCCTTATTAATTTCAATACTGGC
>CAYUZZ010000630.1:0-1648 GCA_964449505.1 uncultured Hyphomicrobiales bacterium
TAAAATTCGAATACAGAATGTCTATTTGATATAATCATATATACGAATTGAAAAGTGTTTTTTTCCGAATGTTGATAACGAAAAGTAAATCTAATAATAATTCAAAACCATCTATTTTTAAGCCAAATTACGCATTAGAGATTTGGAAAGGTAAATTAAACCCGTATTCCCCATTTGAAATATTTTGCGATTTTAACAAAGATAAAAATGGAAGAAAGCACCCCCTAACCCACTCCAAAGGGTGATTAAGTCAAGATTCGAGGCTGTATCATAAGTCAATTTTCAATAAACAGACGAGGGCGTCTGTTCTACTAAATCCTTGATTTATAAGGTAGGTCAGACGCCCTCGTCTGACCATTGGTGTACAAAATTCAACTTATGATACAGACTCTGCCATTTATGGCGGAGGAGGCAATAAAAACTCTATCGCGTAATTTGGGTTTAAGTATAATAGACATTTGGTAGGGTGTTTTTTTTCAACAGTGAAAAAAATATAAAATTATATCTTATTTTTCTAAAATAGGTAGATATTTTATTACTTTCAATTGTTCATTACTATAGTAAGCTCTACTCTCATATTTTTGGCTCTTCCCTGAGGAGTTTTGTAATCACCTCTTGGTTGTAATGGACCGTGAGCTGCATATCTTAGCCGATACTTTTGAATTCCTTTTAACACCATATAATTATAAACTTCTTTAGCACGTTTGTTGGAAACTTGAAAATTCTCTTCCATGGAGCCAAAATTATCAGAATGACCATCAATTTTTAGAACAACTCTGGTGTTAGCTATCATAAATTCTGCAACTTTATCAAGATATTTCTTCATATCTAAGGATAGATAAGTTATTCGAGATTTTGCAACCATTAGGGATCTTAAATTTCCAGTTTTTATAGGATCGCTCACATTAGGAAGATTTATTGCTTCTTTTGTCAGGTCTTTTTCTTCTATAATGATGTTTTCTCCCTTAAAAGTTTCCAATGATTTGACACTTTCCAAGCTGGTTGTATCAACCTTATCTAATATTTTTGGATTACTGTTTTTCTGCGCTGATTTTTCTATTGAAATGATTTCTTTCTTTTGCGAGCGATTTTTTATTGCTAAGTCCTCGGCATCTTTTCTATCCTTTTTCATCTGAATTTCTTTCTTCAACTTCATTATAGAATCATTGTCAGAAATATCGAAATTCAAATCGCTTTTATAATCACCCTCAGGTGAGAATGCAATTGTGAACTCAATAAATTCTGGTTTACTTATTGAATTGAGTAGGTTTAGCTGAATTGAATCAACGTAGGCAATGTAAGTATCGGGTATTAGTCCGTTTTTATAAAATGTACCATCAGAAAATACTGGAACAGTTTTATTAACATCAGGATTATTTTTACTTATAATATGGATTTTTACTCCAGATTGACCTTCACGGTTATTGCTGGAATCTATCCTAGAAACACCACCTTCTATTACTCCGGCAATAAAACAAGGAATATCAATACTTTTCATTGTATTTGGATCGGCAATAAACGAAAATTCTGTCACTTTTGGAATCAAATTTGGATTTTTGAATGAACCTGGTTTAACATATAAATTATATCTACCACCCGGTAATAAATTAAGCACTCTTTTAATTCCCTTATTATCTTTCTCAACAGT
>CAYUZZ010000631.1:0-1636 GCA_964449505.1 uncultured Hyphomicrobiales bacterium
GGAGTTATTCCGTTTAAAGTCAATTAAATCTTCAACTTATTTTATCTTTAATTGCTTCATATTGGAACTTATTTATGTTCCAATATGAAATTGTAATTTTGTTAAATTACCAAAATTACTTAGATTTATTCATGAGCTTGGCTTTTTGATCCCGCACTAAATGATTAAATCATTTTGGGACATTGAGTTCAAGCTCTTTTTTTATCATAGTTCTCTTCCTTGACTGACGACTTGATATTGGAGCGTATATATCATAATCTTGATGTCGTCTAGTATTATCTGTCTTTTTCTGCCCCAATTCATGGACAACTTTGGTATCATTTCTATCTTTTTCCGGATTATATGATTCATTATTCTTAAGCATTCCGTAGACTATTCGAAGAATCTTGTGCATTATAGCTCCTATTGCAGCCATCTTGGACATACCTTTCTTTAGATGACGAGCATATATCTCTTTAATTAACTCATTGTCTCTTATTGCTGTAAATGCTACATTAAATAGAATTTCTCTTGGTGAAGTTCTACCTTTTTTACTCATCCTCATTGCATATGTACCATCTCCGCTTTTCTTAAATACTGGATGTAGTCCAAAATAGGAAGCAAGTTGCTTGGAAGTAGCAAATCTATCCACTGAGCCTATCTCTATTATTAATCCTATTGCTGAGTAATCTCCTATTCCCTTAAAACTCGTTAGTAATTGTACTTCTGGTAGGTTTTCCTTAGAAACAGAATTTGTCATCATCTTTTTTTGAGAAGCTATAGTTTTATCTAAACCAATTATTTGTTCAATTATTGATTTAATAATTCCTTCTATTGTAGAATTATTTTCTGAAGCTACAGACCTTTGGGCTTTACTTATAAGTATTTCTGCTTTTTCATTTGTTATATAAGGCATTTTTGATAATGTTTTTACTCTAGCTCTGGAGACCCTTTCTGCTGTTGGATAATTTAATAGCAATTCTAAGACCCAATTTGGAAAACCATTCTTACAAAAAGTGAGTATTTCCGGAAATGAATTATAAACTAATGATTCTAACTGTCCATAAAATTGTACTTTTTGCTTTTTTAGTAAGCTTATATATTTCCATTGTCTTCGCAATGTGGAAAAATTATCTTCTTCTATGAAGCGAATTTTGGGCTGGTAATTTATAAGATATTCTGCAACTGTCCTTGCACTTATCTGATCTGTTATGATTCTTTCCATATTGGCTTTACTGCTATGACTTACTCCATATGGATTTAACCTCGCTATGTGGATATTTAGAGTAAGTTGAAATTTTTGGATACTTTTCACCCAATTATTCTCATAGCTGCCTGTACTCTCTATTGCTGCATAGATTACTGAGGATGATTCTTTTTTTAATAGAGAAGCCAAAATATTATATAAGATTGTATGGCTTTCTTTTGTGTCGTCTAATTGAAAGCCTTGCTCTATAACTTTTTTGCTCTTATCCAAAATTATAAAATCGCAATAGCCTTTGCTTACATCCCCTCCTAAATAATAATTCATTACTTAACCTCTGCTTCTGTTTAATAAATTTTTGTCAGGAATAAACTGCCTTGTTAATACGGTTTCTTTGAACCAAGTTATTCCTCGTTATTTACCTGACGGAAGGAGAAACTCCGACACGGTCTC
>CAYUZZ010000632.1:0-1625 GCA_964449505.1 uncultured Hyphomicrobiales bacterium
GGGGTGAAAATTCCAATAATGGCAATGGAACATGTAGCGATACAAGAATTGCACCTCACCCAACTCCTTCCTTTACTTATAGCGGTGATAATTGCTCTGTTACACCTTTAGTCTTTATACAGGTAAATGGCGTTCCATCGACGGTTGCTCTGGGTTCAACTGATTTCTTTAGCAACGGAGACCTACTTCTTGGTGATTTTGTAGCAGGAAATCGTAATTCAGTAAAATATTATAACTTCTTTTCTATCAAGGACGGCGATTGGTCTGACCCTACAACATGGTCAACAGAATCTTATTCTGGTACAATTAATGCAGCTGCTTTGGACGCTGACCCATTAATCAGACCAGTACCAATGAGACAATATGATAATGTTTATATTGGGAATGGGAAGAAAGTAAAATTGGATATGTTTGTAGGAACAAACAGGTTGTCGAGTGACCCGAATGCTAATGGATTTGCTGGTCCTTCAGTATTTGTAGAAGATTCAGGAATTCTTGATCTACAAACAAGCGTATTAAGGGGCAATCAATTTAACTCTAAAAAAGGTTCCACTTTAATTATTGGTTCAAATGATGGCATAACAACAACTAATTTGGGCAATGTACAAGGAGCCAGTTATGCTTCGCTTCCAAAATATAATGATAGCATTAAAGTGGAATACGCACCAAATGGACTTACCTCAAATGGTCAAACACGCGATTTAGTTAATCGAAACTCAACAACTCATTATATAGAGTCAATCACGATACGTAAAACTTCCGATAACAGTATTGTGATGCAACATACCACAGGCAACAAGTATTTATTAGCTACTTATGGTAATTACAGAGCTAACGCAAGTTGCTCATTGCAGATAGGACAACAGTATTACATTCAAATTAATCCGAGTAATTCTGCTACTAATAGAAAATATAAAGCATGGTCAGACTACAATTTCAACTATGATTTTACAAATGGTGGAGAGGAACTATTCAACTTAAACTCTGCAGATACAGTTTTGATAACCTCTGCCAATTTCACTATTCCGGCAGCTAACGAACAGGGGACTACAACTTTAAGAATTGGTATGCGAAGTGATAATAATGACTTTACACCAACCGAAGGTGGTGGGGCTGCGGGTGAATTTGAAGACTACACAATTTACATCCAAAATACATCCTATGTTGCCAATCAGGTTACTGGTTCCGGGCTACCTAATTTGCTCCAAAGCTTTACTGTTCATTCGCTTAACCCTGCTGCCTCCAATCCACAAGTAACTTTGGGAAAAAGTATAGTCGTAATAGATGACCTAAATTTCCTCAGCGGTAGATTTTTCCAAGGGGCAAATACTATAGATTTATATGGTAACATTCTACATGACACCCTGAATGGTTATAATGCAATCTCTACAAGCAATATTAATTTATTGGGTTCTCTTATCCAGAATATTAATGGTTCTGATTCAATCCTTTTTAATAATCTCACTGTTAATAAAACGGGTTCCAATTCTGTAAATTTAAATACAAATGCAACTATTGATGGCATTTTAACATTTTCAACCAACAATAATCTAGTTCTTAATACCAATAACACACTCACATTTAATACACAAGCTACTGTAAGTTCTGGAGCGGGTAATTTCTCG
>CAYUZZ010000633.1:0-1617 GCA_964449505.1 uncultured Hyphomicrobiales bacterium
ACCGATTATTACACCCACTCTGTTTTTATCAGTTTTTTCAAAATCTATTCCAGAATCTGCAATAGCCATCGTAGCCGATGATATCGCAAATTGAGCAAAAAGATCCATCCTCTGAACTTCTTTTGCAGAAATATATGGCAATGGGTCAAAGTTTTTAACTTCGCAGGCGAATTGAGTCTTAAATTCGGACGCATCAAATCTGGTAATCGGGGCACTGCCACTCTTTCCTGCAAGCAATGCTGACCAATACTCATCTAATGTGTTACCAATTGGAGTTACCGCTCCAAGACCGGTAACTACAATTTTTGGAAAATTATATCTTGGCATACTTATTCCGTAGTATAAAAATTATTTATGTGATTCAAGATATGATACTACCTGACCAACGGTCTGGATTTTTTCAGCATCGCTATCTTCTATTGTGATATTGAATTCTTTTTCGAATTCCATAATTAATTCAACTGTATCCAGCGAATCGGCACCCAAATCTTTTGTAAATGATGCGTCATCTGTAATTTGGGTGCGTTCTACACCCAGTTTCTTAACAATAATGTCAACAACTTTGTCTTTTGATTCTGACATAGTGACCTCCGTAAAATAATAATTTAAAAAAATACTTAAAAAATATATAATTACATATATAATCCACCGTTCACGTGTAATACTTCCCCTGTAATATAGGATGATAATTCTGAGGAGAAAAATAATACTGCGTCTGCTATCTCTTTGGTCTCAGCAACCCGTTTAAGGGGTATGTTGCTGGTAAAAAAAGACTTTTGCTCTTCAGATAGCTGCTCTGTCATATCAGTCTTTACATACCCGGGAGCAATTAAATTCACTAATATATTTCTTGTTGCAAACTCTTTGGCAAGTGATTTGGTTAAGCCAATCAGTCCAGCTTTAGAAGCAGCATAGTTGCTTTGCCCTGCATTTCCAATTGTTCCTACTATCGAACCAATATTGATGATTCTACCGTGTCTTTGTCCCATCATGGTTTTTACAACGGCTTTTACTGCTAAGAAGGTACCCTTCAAATTAGTATCTATTACAGTATCCCAATCATTTTCACTCATTCTGATTAAAAGATTGTCCTTTGTGATACCTGCATTATTTACCAAAACATCAATTTTACCTTCATTTTTGACTATTTCGCCAAATGCATTTGAAAGACTGTCAAAATTAGTTATATCTGCAACCAAGAACTTGATATTATGCTTTTTGTCTGTTAAATAAATATCAGTACCTAAGTGTGGCACATTGCGAACCAGAGCATAGACCACAGCGTTCTCATTAGCAAGCGATTCTACAATCGCTTTGCCGATTCCCCTGTTAGCACCGCTTACTGCTATAACTTTATTATTTATTATACCAATATAATTACTAATAACATTACTTTAAATATTACTAATAACTTTACTAAATATTTAGAAATTCACATCTGAAAAATAAACCTTTTTACCTTCAATACGGAAATGAATTAATAAGATGCAATCTTGTTGAATGTGAAAAGAACATAAGTAAGAATATAAAAAAATTAATACTATATCTTGATCTAATTAATACTTAATCGCTAAACACTTATCACTATAACTCTAACATTACTTTAAGCTCTTGGAC
>CAYUZZ010000634.1:0-1616 GCA_964449505.1 uncultured Hyphomicrobiales bacterium
AAAACGTACCTGTAATAGAAATCAATGAAAGAATCGCCATTACTCCATCGTGGAAATCTGACAACGTTAAACAGGCTCTAAAAATTTTAATTAATCCTAAAATGTCTTTTGGAACTGGAGATCATCCCACAACTCGGCTTAGTTGCAGATTATTGGAAAAGAATCTATCCGAAGGTAGTTTCTGGATAGATGTTGGTACTGGGACAGGTGTTTTAGCAATTCTTGCATCAAAACTTGGAGCTGATAGGGTTATTGCTTTTGATAATAATATTTGGTCAATTGAAAATGCAGAAGAGAATTTCATTTTAAATGATGTTCAGGATAAAATTGAACTCTTGGAAAATGATATTGATACTTATATAATACCTAATTGTGACGGTATAGTGGCTAATATTTTTCTTCATTTGGCTAAACAAGCTTTTCCTAAATTTAGAGATGCCCTAAAATTTACAAATGGACATTTAATATTATCAGGAATACTATCTTATGATGATGAAATAATACTGGAATCAGCCAAGAAATATGGTTTCGAACTAATTGAATTGCTCCACGAGGAAGAGTGGTCTGGTTATCATTTTAAATATAATCAAATATCATGAAAAGAGTTGCTAGTATAGACATTGGTACAAATACAATTTTGATGCTTATTACAGAAATTGATAGTAGTTTTGAGGGGTTTAGAATTATTGACCAATTTTTTTCTACTCCAAGGCTTGGGGTAGGTGTTGACCATAACAAAACTATTAGTTCAGATGCAATAACAAGAGCCGAAGTTATTTTGGAGAATTATAAAAAGCAATGTGAAAGCAACAATGTTGATATAATAATAGTGGCTGCTACTTCTGCTATGCGAGATGCAGAAAATGCTACTTTTGTCAAGTCAAAATTTGAAAATATCCTAAATACGAAAGTTAATGTAATTACAGGAGATGAAGAGGCATATTTAAGCTATTTGGGTAGTGTAGTAACGTTAGAAAAATCTATTTTAATTGATATTGGTGGCGGTTCTACTGAAATAATTACAGGCGAGAATCATAAAATACTCCAAAGGAAAAGCTTTCAAATGGGAGCCGTACGAATCACAGAACGAATTTTTAAAAGTAAATTCCCCCTTACAAACGATTTGTTCGACGAGGCAGAACATGTGATTTTGGATAATTTAAAAGAATTCGAAATTTGCCAAAACTTATCGGAAATTTATGCAGTGGCAGGTACGCCCTGTTCTATCGCAACAGCAATCAATGGATTTCATGATTATGAAGTTGAAAAAATTGATGGGACCAGATTGTATCTTACTGATATCGAGTCTTTGCTATTTGAATTTAGAAAGATGACACCTGCCGAAATCACGAGTAAGTATTTAATTAATGCTAAACGCGCTGATATTATTAGCGCTGGAGCATTAATATTGTGTACAATTCTTCGATACTTCAAACTCGAATATACAATTGTATCTGCCAAGGGCTTGAGATACGGCTTAATTAAAGATTATGTACTCAAAAATAAATAATATTTTTTTAACCTTTCAAATTGTGTTATTTTTGTTTTCTTTTAGCTAATATATACAAAAGGAGTATTATGAACTTAGTTGTAAAATCTTGTTTATTATTTCTTTC
>CAYUZZ010000635.1:0-1607 GCA_964449505.1 uncultured Hyphomicrobiales bacterium
ATTTTGAATTTTTGAGTGAGCACCACCACCTGCATTATTTATTAGTATGTCTATGTTGGCAAATTTAGGTGGGAGGGAATTTACAAAAAGCTCCATAGCTTTATAATCTCTTATATCAACAACTCCAGCAATGCAATTGATGCCAAATTTTGACATCAGGTCGGCACTGATTTGTTCTAATCTTTCCTTACGCCTTCCGGTAATTATCAAATTCGAACCTTCTTGGGCAAACAATTTGGCGCAACTTTCACCAATACCAGCACTTGCTCCGGTAATGAAAGTATTTTTTCCTTTTAACTTCATATTAAACCTATTTTTGATTGATTGTATATTTATTTTTGCTATTTAGCAATGCTATTATTCCTTTGTCATCAATTAAATGTGCAGCACCTACAATAATGAAATGTACCTCATCTTGATTTAGATAATCCTCAATTTTCTTGACCATATTAATATTTCTTGAGTAATTAATGAATTGCATTACATTTTGAAACTCATCGCTATCGGAACCTTCGTTTATTATTTTTGACATTTGCCCGGTGTCACCATTTTTCCAAGCAATTAAAATAGAATCTACATTCTGAGCTGTCTTATCAAGCTCATCCAAAGTAAAATCCAGGAACTTTCCAGTGAATTGATTTAAGGTATCGAGAACCTTCATTTGAAATTCTAAACTCTCGAGCTCCTTAATTTTTAAATTCTTATTAGTAGCAATATCGAGGAAGTGCATATCAATTCCATATTCTGCCGAATAATTCCCTTCTATCATTTCTAAACTCTGAAGTGTCATAACTGCAAACCAAGGTTTTAATTTCTGGAACGCTGATTCTGGCACATTATGCTTTTTGAAAAGTTGTTTGAACTTAGAAAAAGTTTCTTTGTCAACGACTCCCGACAAAGTGAGAGTGTCGGGTAAAGTCGTATATTTTAGAACTTCATAGGGGTTAATATTAGTAATATCAATTTCAAGTACCAAAAATTTACTTTTATCAAAGGCTTCATTTATTATTGGATTTAACGGGTATAATGTAGAATCTGCTAAATGAACCGAACCAAGAATATAAACTGTATTCTTGTCTGATTTAACTTCCCAAAGAAAACTCTTGGAGTTTAAGACACTATTGAATAACGAAAAAAAACAACTCAAAAGTACAAAATACCTAAACATATCAATCCTTGTAATAATTTACGTTCAATAACGAATTAATAGCCTGCTTGTTTACTTTTGAAAAAAAATATATTATCTTGTAATCAATATTGTTGTGGATATAATTTCTCTATCTGTAAATAACTGCAGTAAATACGAACCTGGACTTATTTCGGTAATGGGAATAGCAAATGATTGACTGTTATTTCTTAATTGTTTAATAATTTTACCATCAATCGAATTTAAATTCACACTCTTTATGGTGATATCAGAGCCATTCTTGATTAAGATATAATCTGAAGCTGGTTGAGGGTAAATTTCAATTCCGATTTTAAATAAATCTTCAACTACAATTGAACCCATTTTCATAATAGTAAAGACATCGCTTTTTCCAAATTCAAGTTCACCATCACCATACCAGATTGCTCTTAGAACCACATTATCAGATTCGATAGGAGGT
>CAYUZZ010000636.1:0-1598 GCA_964449505.1 uncultured Hyphomicrobiales bacterium
TGCTGGCGTAGATAGAATTGAAATTCACTTTCATAAACCTGGCGCACGAAGTTTCTTAAGGGTATGGACAAATAAAAGAGGTGATAATCTTTCAAAATTCAGACAAACAATATTGGAAGTTGAAAGGACACAAAAGCCTATATCTGCTATAGAGCTTGGAGTGGGTGGTTTTGCAATACGTGGCCTATCACCCATCTTTGACGAGAATAATAAATATATTGGCAGCTGCGAAATGTTCTATAATCCTGACGACGTAATTAATTTCTTAGCTTTGGAAAAAAGTACTTCTGATGCATTTTATTTAGTCAACAATGACAAGGCTAAAGAGCTATTCTCACAAGATATAATAAGTAAAAATTATCCCAATGAAATAAATGGTTTATTAGTTTCAAAAAATTCAAATCCAAAGATTAATATAAAGCAAATACTAAACAAAGGTTTTTTTGATAATCTAAGCAGCAAAAATGAAGTCTATCAAGAAGGTGATTATTCGCTTACATCCCTGCCAATGCAAGATTATTCGGGCAATATAGTTGGTTATATGGTATTGGCATACGATATATCGACGAGTCTAAATTCTATGTATAAAAATCTCCTTATCATTTTTTCCATAATCTTCATTACATTTACAATTGTAAATCTTAATTTCTTAGCATTTTTTATTAAATTCATCATCAAACCCATTAAGCAAGTAACAGATATAGCTAATAATGTGGCGAGGGGAAATCTTGATAACTTTTAAAAACTTATGAACTGGTTAATTTTAGTAATTGCAGGATTGTTTGAGGTAGCGTTCACAACTTGCCTCAAATTCTCGAATAATTTTACCGATTGGCGTTGGAGTATAGGTTTCTTTATTTCCATTACTCTAAGCTTTGTATTGCTTAACAAAGCCTCTCAAAGTATCCCTATCGGTACAGCTTATGCCGTTTGGACAGGAATAGGTGCAGTAGGCACAGTTATTATTGGCATTTTATTATTCAAAGAACCCACAGAATTTTGGCGAATATTCTTCATATTTACATTGATTGCCTCGATAGTAGGATTAAAAATTGTTTCCTAATCTGTGTTTGTTTTATCAGCATTTTTCTAATATTTTTCTAAATTTTATCATAATATTCCTTATATTTGATACTTTATAAATATACAACTTGAATTGAAAAATGTTAGAGAACATTAAAGAATTAAAAAAACAGATAGAGAACATAGCCAAAACAATAGATAGTGAAATAAAGGCTGAAGAATTTAAGTTAGAATATTTGGTTAAAAAAGGAAAAATTCAAAAGCTTTTTGACGACTTGAAATCAGTAGTACCTGCAGACAAGCCAATTGTTGGCAAAGTTTTGAACGAATTAAGGAAATTTGCAGAACAAGTTTATGCGGATGTATCAGAAAAATACAAAAAGTCAAAATCTGACATCGCTTTGATTGATTTAACTTTACCCGGAAGAAGCACTTGGACAGGTACATATCACCCAGTTATGCAAAATATCGACGAATTTGTAGAAATATTTAAAAGTATGGGCTTTACTGTTGCCGAAAGTGCAGATATTGAAGATGATTTCCACAATTTCGATGCACTGAACTTTGCAAAAGAC
>CAYUZZ010000637.1:0-1589 GCA_964449505.1 uncultured Hyphomicrobiales bacterium
AAATCCCCGCTTTCATTAGCATTTTCTACTATCTTGAGACGGTTGTTGCTCAGCCCCCTAATTACAGGTCTTGATGAGGCAGCTCCCATTGATCTCATCCTAACACCGCTATACCCATTCAACGTTTCTGCAATGGTTTGCCTTTGAATTTTGTGCAATTCAAAACCTTGGATTTTGATATTTTCATTTTCCCCAATTAATGAATTGTCAGTAACAATTACTTCTTCAGTTCTTATTTCTGTGGGAATTAAATATATATTATAAAAAGTACTATCTTCAATATTGATTGATGAATTATATAACAAATACCCCATTCTTTTAACTTCTAAAGTAAACATACCCCCATCTATTATCATAAATTCAAAATCGCCTTCTTTTGAACTTATACAATATTGATCTTTCTCAACTATTCTGATATGAGCATCTGGTACTGCATGCCCACTAAATTTATCAAAAATTCTACCATGGATTTCCACTGAAATTGGGATAGCAATTAATGGCATCAATGCAAATAAAAATATAAATAATATTTTATACATAATTATAATTCCTAACTTATCAAACAGAGTCTGAGAATATTAAACTTAGTTAATGCAGACTCAGACCCCTTTTTACATTGATAATCTATAAATTAATCTACTTTAATTTTAATAAAACCAGATCTTACATCATTATGTCCGTTATGCATCACGAAGAACTGAATAGATGTAGTATCTTTCTTTTTCCCGAAAAGGTGGAATTCCCATTCTTCTCCGTCATGTCTTTCTAAATCCACTACAGTTGTATCGTTTATTTCCCAAGACAAAGATTTTTGAGTGTCTGTAGGCGGCTCGATTTCCTTACCTTCGGCATCAAAGAATTTTATGCTGATATGGTCGGTATCTTCGCCAAATGGCACATAAAACAAGGTATCAGAATCTTGTTTGAATTTTCCCCGGAAAATTTGCATAATCCTGATTGATGCACCGTCAATAAACAACCAACCTTCTGGCTGGAAATGATCTTCGGGCTCCACTGGATTATTTTCAGAGCATGATATTAATAAAAATGCAAAAAGTGTTACTATTAATATATATTTTAGATATTTCATTTTAACTTCCTTTTAAAAAAAATTAACAAATAGATGCAAAAGCCAATATGTGTGTTGCGGTGTACCAAATTAATCGCTTTTATTTAAGATAATTTTAGAAATTACTGTATATCAGCATCCCAAAAAAATCTGCAAGCTATTTAATTATGTCTATGAAAAACATATCATAT
This sequence comes from uncultured Hyphomicrobiales bacterium, assembly GCA_964449505.1. Lineage (GTDB taxonomy): Bacteria > Bacteroidota > Ignavibacteria > Kapaibacteriales > UBA2268 > JBDHXE01. The sequence goes on from CAYUZZ010000637.1 coordinate 1,261, forward strand.
ATAGCTATGAGCCATAGTTATATTAAATTATTAATAAAACTAGTTGAATTAGTTCGTAGGAAACGTGGAATATTTAGCTAACTAAGGGTGGTGATTTGTTTCTTAAATTCTCTATGAAATGAATTATTAAAGATTGAGCAGTAAAAAATTCAATATCTTTATTTAGGGAAAAAACAGTTATTGATTGATTGGAAGCTAAAAAAAAATGATTTGCAAAAGTAATAACTTTACACAAAGAACATTCATCGATATTCGCATACTTTGCAATGGTATTGAAAGAATATTTTTGAATATTACAATTCAAACATGAAGGATATTAAGCAAAAAAC
>CAYUZZ010000638.1:0-1573 GCA_964449505.1 uncultured Hyphomicrobiales bacterium
GGTAAATATCAGGTTAATTGTAAAACAATGGTACCAGCAGGTGAAGGTGATTTATATCTTGCCTTCGAAGCATTAAAAAAGAAACTGACCGAAAAATCATATTTTGAAATTGAACATAAGAAAAAATTACCAAATTTCCCCTTGAAAGTAGGCATATCTACTTCTCCCACTGGGGCTGCAATTCAGGATATGATTAAGACTATTGGTAGGAGAAATTCTTTAATTACAATTTATTTCAGACCCACATTAGTACAGGGTGAAGGGTCTGCAGAAGATATAACTAAAGCAATCGCCGAATTAAATAAAATAGATTGTAATGTAATTATTATTGGTAGGGGAGGAGGTTCTATCGAAGATTTATGGTCATACAATACCGAGATTGTTGCAGATGCAATTTATAATTCCAAAATTCCAATCATTAGTGCTGTTGGACATGAAAGCGATTTTACTATTGCAGATTTTGTGGCTGATTATAGGGCTTCTACACCCACAGCTGCAGCTGAACTTGTTTCTTCTATTACCGTTGAGGAAATTAATACCTTCCTTGGACAATCTGCTGACCGCTCCACACGAAGTATAAAAAGGTTAATAGACATTCAGAAAGAATATCTTGGTACTAATCTTGAAAAAAAATTTCAAAAATTAATAATTAATGAATTGAATAATTATAAACAATCATTAGACCATAACGAAAACTACATTAATAACTATTTCGGTTCATATATTAGCCTATTAAAAGAAAAATCGAAATCACTTTACTTGCAATTAAAGGCAAACGATCCCTTATCGCCTCTTAATAAGGGTTATGCTTTATTGATGAGTGAAAATAAATTTATTGATAAAAATACATCATTAACCAAATTTGATGAAATTAAAATTATAAGAAAAAATGAAGAAATTTTAGTAAATATTAAGGAAAATTTATGAAAGAAATATCATTCGAAGAAAAAATCAAAAAAATTGAAAGCATAGTTGAAATTTTAGAGAATGGTGAAGAACCAATAGAAAAAATGCTCTCCAATTATAATCAGGGAATAAAATTGATAAACGAATGCAGGGATTACATCAATGCTGCTGAATTGAAATTTATAGATATTAGTAAACAGAATAATCTGGATTGATTTCACCAAAATATTATTACCTTTGCAGATTATTTAAATTTCAATATCATAAAAAGCAATGTACGATAAAGTAGTTTCATTATTAGAAAGATTCAAAACTGTTGAGGAAAGCTTAAATCAACCTGACATTTTAGATGATGTTAAGAAATATAAAGAAATCAGTAGAGAATTCAAAAATCTCAAGAAAATTACAGATATAGCTTCAAAGTATAAGAAAGTTTACGAAGACCTTCAATCAAATCATGAATTAATCAAAGATAAAAATACTGAACCTGAATTACGAGAGATGGCTTATGATGAAATGGATGGACTAAATCAACAGCTTGAAAGAATTGAAGAAGAACTAAGGGTTCTATTGATTCCCAAAGACCCCAATGACCTTAAAAACTGTATTGTGGAAATAAGAGCTGGAACAGGGGGGGACGAGGCTGGAATATTTGCAGGCGATTTAT
>CAYUZZ010000639.1:0-1568 GCA_964449505.1 uncultured Hyphomicrobiales bacterium
ATAAATACGGTTGGCACTGGACCGCAACCAGAAGGCATAGAAGTTTACCAAAACTATATTTTTGCAGCTAATTCTGCCTACGGCGATTTCAATTGGGAGCATCCCGATGCTGAGACTATTTCGGTGATAGATATTAGCTTGATGAAAGAAATTGCTAAAATAAAAGCCGGAACAAATGTAATTGAATTACTTGTGAACCACAAATTAAAAAGATTATATGCGGCATATATCAATTTGCCTTCACGTAAAGATTCCAGTGGTGGTATAATAGAATATAGCCTTGAAAATTTCAATAAACTGCGTGAATGGAGACTTAATCCACATTCCCTTTCATTATCAGATGATGGTGATAAACTATATTTGATTAACCAAAGTTCAAATAACAATGATAAATGGAGGGGTATTTCGGTGATTAATTTGCAAAATGGCAATATTCATAATATTATCGAAAATAAAAGTAAAGATATATGGTATTCTCTTCTAATTAATTCCTATGATAATACTGCATTGATAGGGAATGCTGGCAATCATAACCAAAAAGGTGAAATTTTACTTTACAATTTAGACAATCCTGAAAAAGCAATACGCAAATTTCCAACTGGAATTAATCCCAACACTATAATTAAAGTAAAGAAATAATTGTATGCCTCTGAGCAAGTTGCTTGATTATAAAAGCATCTTTTAATTATCACCGAAGTACTTTTGAATTAAATTCATTAATATTTTTTGACTGATTGGCTTGGCAATATAATCGTTGCAACCTGCAGCAATTGCTTTTTCTTTCTCGCCTGATAATCCGTAGGCTGTCTCCGCAATAATAATAACGTCTTCGTTAAAACGACGAATTTGCCGAGCAGCCTCATATCCATTTAGCATTGGCATTTGTATATCCATTAATATAAAATCAATATCAGGATTGCTATGGCATATTTCCACAGCTTCAATTCCGGTACCTACTTTAATAATATTCTTTGCAAATTTCTTAACCATAATTTCGATTAATTTTTCTGATATTTTGTCGTCTTCGGCAATTAGAATATTCAACTTGTTTATGAGTTTGTCATTATTTTCTAACATTATATTATCCTTTGGTAAAATCAACTCGCTTGGTTCTATAAAATAAGGAAGGGTAAAATAGAAAGTTGAACCAACTCCATATTCGCTTTCTACCCAAATTCTACCACCCAACATATCTATGTAAGATTTGCATATAGCTAACCCCAGTCCAGCACCCTGTCTTGCAAATTTATCTTCAATATCTGCTTGAATAAATCTTTCGAAAATTGCTTCTTGCCTATCTTTGTGGATTCCAATCCCAGTATCCTTAACATAAAATTCAATAAGATCATTTTTCTTCTGGTAACCAAGAACAATCGTGCCCTCTATGCTGTATTTAATAGCATTCTTGACAAGGTTAGTAAATACCGCATATACTTTTTCACGGTCTGTTGTAATTATAGCTAATTCATCAGGCAAAGATTTATTAACATCAAGCTTCATTCCTTTGCTTTCTACTTCTGGCTTGAAAAATGTGTAAATATAGTCGATTTGTTCGTTGATATTCGATT
>CAYUZZ010000640.1:0-1562 GCA_964449505.1 uncultured Hyphomicrobiales bacterium
TAATTATCAGTTCTATAATATTAGCTTCGATATTATTAATTTCTTCTCTTTTATTTTCTAAAAACATTTTGATTTTATTACAATAATTTACAACAAAATTACATCTTTTAATTAAATATATTGTCAAATTATCAAATAATAATTATGTCTAAAATTACAAAAAAATTTGAAACCAAAGCAAGTGCTACCGAAATGAGACATTACATAGATACAAAAATCCTAACAAATTCGGTAATACATTCGGTATTGGAAACTGCTTCCTGGCAGGGTAATGTACTCTACGCATCATCTAAATTGGGTAAGGGTACCATAACTCTGAGCGATAATCTTGTCGAAATCGACATTGAACTATCATTTTTTGGTGGTTTTGCAAAGAAAGCACTCGAAGAAACTTTAGATAAAGAGTTCAGGCAACTTAAGCCTTAGATTTAATTTGCTGAACTATAACTCCTGCAATTATCAACAAAAGACCAAAAATTGAAGTTATTAAAATTTTTTCTTGTAATACCAAATCAATAAACAGAAATGACAATAATGGGGATAAGTATATAATGTTTCCAATCTTGGCAGTATTATCAGATAAACTAAGGGCTTTGAACCAAACAAAAAAAGTAAGTCCCATTTCGAACATACCAATATAGACTGAAGATAGAATACCTTTAAAGTCAAAGTTGATATTGCCAAATATAAACAATAACGAACACGCAAAAATGGTTCCAAACATAAAATTAAGGAACAATTTAATTATAATGTCGCGATTGTCCTTTATATTAAATATCCAATAAGCACCCCAAATAAGAGAGCTAACAATAGCAAGAAAAACTCCGATGATGCTAACATCATTCGAAGTATCAGAATGATAACGGTTAGAAATTAAAATGATACCGCAAAAGCTAATGATTAGTCCCGCAAAATTTTTGAAACCGATTTTTTGTTTAAGAAAAATAATCGATAAAATTGAAACAACAATTACCCATGAATAATTTAGGGGCTGTGCAATCTGAGCAGGTAGTAAAGAATAAGCCTTAAACAAAACCAAATAATAAAGAAAAGGATTAAGAAAACCATAAAGTAGCGACTTTGATAAATCCTGATTATTTACACTAAATAGCAAGTTTAGTTTTCTTTGGAATATAATTAAAACCAAAAGTACTAAAGATGAAAAAAATGAAGAATAAAATAGCATATTTAAAACGTCGAAATACATCAGATTGATTTTGAATGCCGTTGCTACTGTTGACCAAAGCAATACTGCAACTAATCCGTAAATATATGACTTGTTTTGATTTTTCAAATTAAATACTTTAAATAATTTGCAAATTTAGCTTAATTTTTTGATTAATAATGTTTACAATTTCAGAAATAACAGGAAAAATAAAAAATATACTTGAAGAGGAATTTGATGGAATAGAATTGACAGGTGAAATCTCTAACTATAAACACCACAGTTCTGGTCACAAGTACTTTGTATTGAAGGATAACAACGCACAAATAGGTGCAGTTATGTGGAAAGGAGTCAGACTAAATTTTATTCCTAAAGATGGCATGAAAGTGATCGTGAA
>CAYUZZ010000641.1:0-1560 GCA_964449505.1 uncultured Hyphomicrobiales bacterium
ATAAATAAGTAAATTATTGAGGAACTATGAAAAAAGTACTTTTGTTTCTATTCAGCATTTCTGTGTTTATATTTATGAATTCTGTAAATTCAAAAGCTGATGACCTGAAAGTAGTATTTCCCGGAGAATACATCGAATATGAAGTTAGCTTCATGGGAATAACACTTGGCAGCATTATAATAACTACCAACGATTATGTTGACCTTAACGGTAAAAAAGTGGTTAATGCTAAATCTGAAATGAAATCTGCCAAAGGAATCCCCTTTGTCGATTTACAAGCAGTGTTCGAAAGTTGGTTTAATTCTAAAATTACTTTTTCTGAACAGTTTTTTTCGAAAGTAAAAGAAAGTGAAAATTCCTATAAATATGAAAACTACAGAATAAATAACGGTAAAAAAGTGGTTAAATATGAAAAGTTGATTGACAAAGATGTGGTAGAACAGAAAGTATTGCCATTTGAAAGTCGCGTTCTCGACGGCTGTTCCTTATTCTTTTTTGCAAGACAATTTACTGACATTAAGAAAACTGTTAGAGTACCTACCCTAATGAATCAAGGGATTTCTTACACAAATCTTAATTTTCATGGGAAGAAAGAAAGTACAAAAATCGATGCCGTTTCATATCCTGTCAAATGCCTTTATTTTGATGGCAGAGCTGATTGGGAAGGTATTTATGGATTAAAAGGATATTTCCAAGGATGGTTCTCCGACGATGAAGCTCGGGTTCCTATTCGTGCACTGATGAATGTGTATGTAGGTAATGTAGAAATAAAATTGGTTAAATGGAAAAGAGGAAATTGGCAACCTCCTAAAGGAAACTAAATTGGACAAAAATAGAATTGCTGTTGTGTTGATGAGTGGGGGCATGGATTCTGCAGTATGTGCTGCCCTGGCAATCCAAGACCAATATCAAATTGCGGCACTGCATCTTAATTACGGTCAAAGAACCGAAAAACGTGAATTGGAATGCTACAATCAACTTTGCATGCATTTCAATGTGAAGCATAGATTAATAGTTGATGTTAGCCACTTATCCAAAATTGGTGGCTCATCTTTGACAGATTTTAGTATTGAAATTGAAGACGCTCATCTCGATAATACAGAAATACCACCAACTTATGTACCATTTCGCAATGCCAATATTTTGGCTATTGGAGTTAGTTGGGCAGAAGTTATTGGGGCAGAAGCCATTTATATTGGTGCTATGGAACAGGACTCTTCGGGATACCCCGATTGCAGACTTACTTTCTTTGAAGCTTTCCAGCAACTTATAAATACAGGTACTAAACCTGCAACCCATATCAAAGTAATCACTCCTATCATCAATCTAACTAAAACAGATATTGTAAAGATAGGAATAGAGCTTGGCGTCCCATTTGAATACACGTGGAGCTGTTACCGCAATAACGATATTGCATGCGGAAAATGCGATTCGTGTGCACTACGTCTTCGTGGGTTTAGCAAAATGGGTATTAGCGATAAAATTCTTTATATCTAATTAATATTTAAAAAAAAAAGGATGTGATAAAAAATCAACATCCTTTTTAAATTTTTTTAAATT
>CAYUZZ010000642.1:0-1543 GCA_964449505.1 uncultured Hyphomicrobiales bacterium
ATTTCCACCATATTAGATTCGGGAGGTACAAAAGGTACAAAGTTTGATTCAGACATCATTACTCCAATTAATTATACATATTTATCAAAAATGTGATTTTAAAAAAAAGTAAATTAATAAGTTTGTAATTGAATAAAAAATAAATTTTGTTTTTAATCAATTATATTGGGGTCAAAATGGAAAAAAAGTCTTTATTTGTGTTTTTTGTTGCATTATTATCTTCTTTAATCATGTTCTATTTTATTAGCTTGTTAAATGTATTTCTAAATTTAGATGGCAACAAGGAAATTAATTATTTATTAATTGTGGGTATGCAGATTTTTGTTTTTATTTTACCCGTCATAGTAGTTTCTCGATTTTTAATGATTAATCCATTGAAATTAATAAATTTTAACTTTAATTTGAATTGGAAAATATTTTTAATTTCAATTTTAGGCTTATTGATATTAGATGTACTTAATACTTGCATTGTAGTAATACAGGAGAATCTTACGCCCATTTTTCTTAAACAAATCCTGATTAATTCGCGGGAGAGCACCGCTGATTTTTATAGGTTGTTAATGTTAAAGGGAAGTTGGCTCGATTTATACCTTCCTATTACAGTGGGTGCACTTTTACCTGCAATTACAGAAGAAACTTATTTCAGAGGCTTATTGCAAGGTTCGCTCAAAGAATATTCTAAATTTACTTCTATTTTTATTCCTTCTATCTTATTCGGTATTTTCCATTTTCAAGTTGCATTTCTGCTTCCTTTAATTATTATCGGAGTTTATTTTGCTATAATCACAAATATTACTGGCAGTATATTTCCTGCAATATTGCTTCATTTATTGAATAATCTAAAATCAATAATTATGATCAATGTTTTAGGAACTGATACTTTTGAGTATGATTTTATTACTTCAGTAATTTTGTTCGTTATTTCAATATTAATTATTATTTATTTACTAAAGAGAATTTCAAATCTTCAAACTAAAATTTCGCTTCAAGCTGCAACATAATCATACGTGTGGGTGCAAGATTTCCTACCATTTCTGTATAATAATAATCCAGAACATTTCTTGCAGATAAAATCAATCTCAAATCTGATTTGACAATTTTATCAAGATTATAGATAAATCGAACATCTAATACATGCATATCTACCCTTGCGTCTATATCTTTGATAAGTAGTCCTAATTGTCTGTCCACATTCTGTGCTTTTGTCTTGAATCTGTAATCAAATTGTAATTCAAAGGGTTCGATGGGCAAAAATAATCTGTTATACCAAAGAAGTTCTGATCTGTAATTAAGGGTTTGATTTAATGTCAAATCAACGGGATCCATTAATGTGACCGAACTTTCCAAGCCAATTAAACCAAACAAGAATGTTTTTGCCGAAAATTCTATTCCTTGGATTCTTGCTTCTTTAACATTTTGGAACTGAATTTGAGATGTTGCAGAGCTTACAAATGTTGGCTCAATCAAATCTGTTAGGTCGTTTCTAAATATCGCAAAATCAAAATATAATGGATTTTTTGCAATTTCGGTTTTGTAATTAATC
>CAYUZZ010000643.1:0-1540 GCA_964449505.1 uncultured Hyphomicrobiales bacterium
TATATATTCCGAGTTAAAAATGTACGATTATTTACCAGTCATTTTTATTTCGGCTAAAAGCAAACAAAGGGTTACTAAGTTAATTGAAATGGCTAAAGCTATCAAAAAAGTAAGAATGGAGAGAATTAAAACCCATTTGTTAAACGATATTTTATTGAAAGAGTTGGAAAAAACACCTCCACCAGCTGTTAGAGGGTATGATTTACGTATTAACTATGTAACCCAAGTTGGGGTAGAGCCACCAGTTTTCGCTTTCTTTTCCAATCATCCTCAGTTAATTCCAGATTCATACAAAAGGTATATAGAAAGAGCACTCAGAAGAAATTTTGATTTTAAGGGAACTCCCGTTTCATTCGTATTTCGAAGGAAAAATACTCCTTGGGAGGAACGGGAAGAAAAGCTATAGTTTCCCAACTCTATTAATTTTGATGGCAAGAGTGTTATAATTTGAACTGGTAACAGTTGAATTACTTTTCTTTTTGTTTGCTCGTTTTGATTTTTTTATCACAACTGGATTTTCCGTAAATGTAATATTTCTTGAATTTATTTTTAATTCTTTCATCAAATCTAATATAGCATTCTTCCTTTGTTCAATCAACCTTTTGGCAAGTTCTTGTTCTTTAATTGTAACCGTTTTTGTTTTGTTTTTGCCTTTAACCAATACGGTAACTTTTTCTTTTGTTGGTTTGAAATGCGAGTCCTCTGTACTTATTGTAATATCAAAATAAAATATCATTTTTTGGGTTTTGATTAATTCTTTTAATTCATCAAATCTGGGCTTATTTTGGTCATTAAATTTTGGGCTATTTGGAACAAAAGCATCTATGTGGAATATTTCCAAACCAGCATCTATTTTTACCAAATTATAATCTATTTTTAATTCTGAATACTTATCGTAGGGTGCAATCTTAATTGTATTCTCTCTATTTGAGGGAATATAGTCAGCAAAGACAACTATGAAATTTTTCCCTGATGGAAGTACCTGTTGATAAAAACCATCTATTGAGTTGGATTTGAGGCGAGAAACATTGCCGCTTTCATCTATAAATTTTATATCTGTAGATACTGGTTTTCCTGATAATTGGTCATAAATATTGCCGGTAACTAATATTGGTGCATTTTCGGCTATCAACATAGCAAATGGTAATAAAATCATTAGAACAGATAATTTAAATATATTTTGCATAATCAAATAAATAATTAGTAAATTAGAACAATCATTTTTAATGTAAACGAAAAAAATGAATTTTATTGACTAAAAAGAACAAACAATTATTTTTTTATTTTCCTGCAGAAACCATTCTGCACCGAATAAATTGATTTCAAATTCCTCAATTTTAATTGATGGGAATTTTCGTTTTGTATTAGATATTTCTTCGGTAAGGTCACCACCTTTCAAAAATATCATTTTTCCATTTTCTTTCAATAAGCGTATTGTCCATTCTACTAACGTATCTAACTTGGTTACAGCCCGAGCCATGATATAATCACATTGCATAAAATTACTTTTATGATTGGCGAATTCTTCTATCCTGCACGT
>CAYUZZ010000644.1:0-1536 GCA_964449505.1 uncultured Hyphomicrobiales bacterium
TTACAGCCTCTACAATTTCTTTTACCGATTCGGCAATTGACTCTCTGATATCTTCGGAACTAACGTTAATCATCTTAGGTATGCCAGAAACAAGATCTCTTCCCTTAACTTCAATTTCGATTTCTTCATCTAATGGCATTGCCGAACCAACAGCACATTTAATAGATTCAGCAGTCCGATCGCCAATGAGTATGTTATGTTGCTTTTTGAAATACTGCACAATCGAAACGGTCATCTCGTCGCCAGCAATTTTGATTGATTCATCGGCAACTATTCCAGATAGTGCAATAACCGCAATTTCGGTGGTTCCGCCACCTATATCAACTATCATATTGCCAATTGGTTCGTGCACGTTAAGACCAATACCAATAGCGGCAGCCATTGGTTCGGCTATTAGGTGTACTTCTTTTGCACCTGCATGTTCGCAACTATCTCTAACGGCACGCTTCTCTACTTCGGTGCACCCAGATGGCACACAAACTACTACTTTTCGTGCGGGCTGCCAAGAGTTGGATACCTTGCGTATAAAAGCACGCAACATCCCTTCGGTAATCTCGAAATCAGCTATTGCACCATCACTAAGTGGTCTTATAATTTTAATTTCCTTATGAGTTCTACCAAGCATGGCCTGGGCATCGTGCCCAATTGCTATTATACGTTTACTACCACTGTCGTAGGCAACGATGGTTGGTTCGTTAAGCACTATCCCCTTATTTCTCATCCATATAAGAGTATTCGCCGTGCCTAAATCTATGGCTATATCATTAGAGAGAAAGCTAAATATTGACATACAAATTTTCTAATTTAATCAAATTAATAAATTTATCTTAAACTACAAAAATAGAAAATAAAAATGAAATTTTACGAAAATACATAGAATTATGTCATAATAATTTCACAGAATTGATTTACTGTACAAATTAATTAAAATTTAAGTCTATGTTGTCGAAATTTCAATATTTATGTTAGTAACTACCGAAAAATCGTTTTGTGACAATTTTATATGATTTATTCAAATACCGATTATCTTACAATATTTTAAAATATATTTTTTATTTACTAAAGTTAATAAATGTTGATATATGAAAAATATACACTTAAAATTTATTTATGCTTTGCTTGGAGCTATTGGACTTATCATCGTTTCTTGTGCAAACTATCAAAATTATTGGGACAACAGCCACCTTTCTAATCGCAATCTCTCATTTAGTGATGTTTATCGTTATAGAAATGAAATTGTAGATTTCAGAACAGATGGTTTTTATTACCATTTGGATTCTGTACAGGTTTATAAAATGAAAATATGGAATGAAGTAGTTCTCCGCTATAAAGAAGTTATAGAAATGAATAGCAAGAGGGCAAATCAGAAAAGGGATATAGATATAATAAAAGAATATAAGGCTTATTATTTTGACTATTTTTGGATAACAAAAGATGGATGTTGCTTGATTGGTAAACATAACAACTGGCTTGGTGAATTGGATGCTTCAAATTATTTAATAAGCGACAGCACTTACAATTTACATGAAATTGAAG
>CAYUZZ010000645.1:0-1534 GCA_964449505.1 uncultured Hyphomicrobiales bacterium
TGCATTGTCAACACTTATGTCGCCGATAGCTGTTCTTCTTAATTTAAAAAGATAAGCTCCCAAATCAAGCTTTGCACCTATATCGTTTGCAACGCTGCGTATATATGTTCCTTTAGAGCATTTTATAGAAAATTCAAAGAACGGTTTATAATAATCATGTAATTGTATATCATCAATATCAATTTCGCATGAATTAGGCACTACTTTAATGTTCTTTCTTGAAAGTTCATAGTGCCTTTGACCGTTTAATTTTTTAGCAGAATAGATAGGCGGGACTTGCAATTGCTTTCCCTGCATAGTATTTACAACAGATTTGATATTCTCGGACGTTATATGGTCGATATTTTTTTGGTTAAGCTCGGGATGCTCTGCGTCAAACGACTTGGTAACTGCACCCAAACGTGCAGTGGCATAATACGTTTTGTGTGCGTCTGCAAATTGGTTAATTTTTTTTGTATCTTTTCCTATACAAACTATCAGAAGCCCTGTAGCAAATGGATCTAATGTTCCGGCATGACCAACTTTTTTAGTGCGAAGCATACCTCGTAATTTTGATACAACATCATTAGAGGTCCAAGTTAAATCTTTGTCGATTAATAAGGTGGAGCCTTCGCTTATAAATTCGTCTTTGTTTTCCCAAAATTCATTAATGTTATAGTGGCTAACAAGCATAATTTAACTTATTTCAACTCCGATTCGTCGCTAAGACTGTTATCCGCAGCTTTTACGGTGTCTAATAAATTTTGGATTTTTTCCATTTCGTGTAATGTATCGTCAAAATAGAACCTTAATTCGGGAATAAATCGGATTCTAAGTTCTTTGGCTATGAGATGTTTCAATTCGTATTTTCGATTTTCCAAAAGCTCCAACAATTCACCAGGTTTTGAATTTTTACCATATAAACTGATATATATTTTTGCATTCTGAAGGTCTTTCGATAAACGTACCGATGTCAATGTTACAAAACCCGCTGATATTTCTCTTGCCATATCAGAAATGGATTGGGCAATAATTCTTTTAATGGTAGATGCTAATTTTTCTGGTCTAAATGACATTATACTAATTTTCTTTTTATCTCTAAAATCTTGTAAGCTTCAATCACATCACCTTCGTGAACATCGTTAAAACCCGCAAACTGTATTCCACATTCAAAGTTCTGGTCCACTTCCTTCACATCGTCTTTTCCACGTTTTAATGAAGACAAGCTACCTTCAAATTCTTTAAAACCATCCCGAAGAACTCTTACCTTATCGTTCCTAGTAATTTTTCCATTTGTAACATAGCACCCAGCAATAGAGCCATGCTTGGATATTTTGAAAACCTTGCGAACCTCTATTGTTGCAACTACTTCTTCTTTGTATTCAGGTGTAAGAAGTCCCTCTAATGCCAATTGTATTTCATTTATACAATCATAAATGATGCTATATAATCTAATATCAACTTGTTCATTATCTGCGGCTTTTTTGGCACTCAAAATCGGTATAATGTTAAATCCAATCACTACTGCATTGGAAGCGGAGGCGAGCATAACATC
>CAYUZZ010000646.1:0-1525 GCA_964449505.1 uncultured Hyphomicrobiales bacterium
GAACATTATGAAAAAAATAATTGGTTTGACTTTTCGTGCGCATCTCTTACTCGTAGGGAAATGCCTTATTGGATTGAAAATAAAACTTGGATTGATGGAGGAGTTGTAGTTGGTATTAGCAATAAATCTTTTGCTGTAAGTAACCTTAAGTTGGGAAAAAATGCAAAAATGTTTATTAAACTACAAGATTATGTTTCTAACATTTCCACCAATGCACATTTATTAGCATTAAGTATTAATTCATCCCCCAATTTATATGATTCAACGTATATTGATAAATATGAAAAAGCGATATTGAAAGCTGAGATATCATCTAATTTATTAACTGAAGGAACAAATACTCTTAAAATTCATAGTTTTCAGACAAGCGCAACGATAAATAACTGTTTTTTTGATTGGTATGAAGTAGAATATCCACGTTATTTAAAGCCAATTAATGGTACACTAAATTTCATTTTTCCATTTATCGAAGGTAATACATATTCAAATATTAAACTTCAAAATCCATCCTCTGAAAATTTATCAATGTGGAAATATGGCGAAAAATATAAGAAATACAATGTTTCCAAACTGAATGATTCAATAATTTTTGCGGATTCAGTTTCTCAATATGATAAATTTGTTTTTATGGATGAATCAAAAATTCTAACCCCAAAAATTTATTATGTAAAGGAGTTTACCAATTTAAGAAACACCGAAAACAAAGCAGATTATATTGCAATTACACATAAAAAGTTCAGAAACAAAGTTGATGAATATGCTCAATTTGTATCAAATAATTACATTTTAGCTACAAAGGTAATAGATATTGATGATATTTATGATGAATATTCTTTCGGTTTTTTTAATCCCGAAGCAATTAAAGATTTTTTAATATCAACACATGAGTACTAGCAAGATACAAAACCTAAATATGTTGCCTTAATTGGTGGTGCAACTTACGATTATTATGGAAATAAGAGTATTAATTTTGCTATTGGTAGAGTCCTAAATTATGTTCCTTCTTATGGAGCATCAGTTAGTGATAATTGGTTTGTAACTTGGGATACTACTGGCGCATATATTCCTCAAATGAACATTGGTAGAATTCCAGTTACAACCGATGAAGAATTAGATTGGTATTTTGAAAAACATAAGAATTATCTTACTCAAGAATATGATGATTGGAATAAAAAATATATGTTCTTTTCTGGTGGAAATCCGACTGATCAATCACAACTTGACCAGATGAGAGAAGCAAATCAATTTGTTATAGACAACTATGTATCTCCAAATCCAATTGGTGGAAAATCAAACCATTTTTATAAAACAAATAATCCATTAACCAATTTTGGACCATTTACTCAAGAATATGTACAGAAAGCTATTGATGATGGAGCTTTATTTATTTCATATTTAGGACATAGTGGAACGCAGACATGGGACAACTCAATCACTAATCCAGCTCAATTAAAAAATAATAGAAATAGGTTTCCAATTGTCTCAGATTTTGGTTGTTCAACTGCACGATTTGCAGAACCAGATG
>CAYUZZ010000647.1:0-1523 GCA_964449505.1 uncultured Hyphomicrobiales bacterium
TGTACATTTAAAACAAGCTGAAATTCCTTCTAAAAGTGAAGCATTATACAACAAAATTGGAACTGCACCAGGTATTTTTTTGGACGAGATGGGTAAAAGGTTGATATGTCTTCCTGGAGTACCTGCTGAAATGAGATATTTGATGGAAAATTCAGTATCTGATATTATTAAAAAGTTAATTCTTGATTTGAAGAAAAGATTAGTCAAGTATAAGACCATAATTACATCAGGCATATTCGAATCTAATTTAGCGGAACTAATAGGACCAGCAACAAAATATCCAAGTGGTATATCATTAGCATATTTACCCTCTTCAAAAGGTGTAAGACTAAGAATTGGAGCGAGTGGAATTAATTTTGATGATGCAGAAACTACAATCAATAATTTTGAATCAATGATTTTGCCGAAAATCAAAAATTATATAATTGGTTATGGCAAAGATGATTTAATTACACTTATTCATCAGATTTTGGTTGACAATAATCTTACAATTTCCGTTGCTGAATCTTGTACAAGTGGTATGTTAGGCTCAGAACTTGGTAGTTTACCAGGTAGTTCTTCATTTTTGGTTGGTGGTATCATCACATATTCAAATGATGTGAAAAATAATATTCTTGGGGTTAACAAATTGACAATAGCAAAACATGGTGCTGTAAGCAAAGAAACTGCAATTGAAATGGCACGTCTGGTAAGAAATAAGTTCGGTTCATCAATTGGGATTTCTATTACAGGAATTGCTGGACCAGATGGAGGGACAGATGAAAAACCTGTTGGAACTGTATTTATTGGTTATGCAGACGCAAACGAAAGCACGGCAACAAAGTTTATCTTTGGCAACGACAGAACGCAAAATAGAGAAAGAGCAGTTACCCAGTCATTACTAATTTTAAAAGAGAGAATATTAAAGAATGAAAATATTAGCAATTGAAACTTCTTGTGATGATACTGCAGCTTCTGTCTATGATGATTTACAAGTTCTTAGCAATGTTATATCATCTCAGTACTTTCATTCCAAATATGGTGGCATAATACCAGAACTTGCATCGAGGGCTCATTTAACGGCTATTAGTGAAATTGTGAGCCAAGCTTTAGTAAATGCAAGCCAATCAATGGAGAGTATTGATTTATTAGCAGTTACAGTAGAACCAGGATTGCAGGGATCCTTAGTTGTGGGTAGTTCGTTTGCTAAAGGGCTGTCGATAAAGTACAATAAACCCCTCATCCCCATAAATCACATTGAAGGGCATTTGTATTCTTCGATGATTGACAACAAAGAACTCAAGTTTCCATTTGTTTCCCTCGTTGTTAGCGGTGGTCATACAGCCTTATTTTTGGTTTATTCATTTAGTGAATATAAAGTAATTGGATTAACAAAAGATGATGCTGCTGGGGAGGCATTCGATAAAATTGCCAAGCTTTTAGGATTGCCCTACCCAGGCGGTCCTCATATCGACGAATTAGCAAAATCAGGAAACCCCAACAAGTATAAGTTCCCCAGACCAATGCTAAGTGAGAATAATTTT
>CAYUZZ010000648.1:0-1522 GCA_964449505.1 uncultured Hyphomicrobiales bacterium
TATTGGTGCTGAATAAGATTTAATAACAGTAAATATAATTATAGTTGAATAAATTAAAACAGCCCTCATTTCAAATGTTCCTTACTTTTTTTTCTTTACAATAAGTATAAGTGTTTTATCGGTTTTCCAAAATTCTTCGTGATTTTTAATTTTCATAAACGAATCGCCTGTGGGTGAATCCACTATTTCCAAAAACTTTTTATTATGAGTTGATACTACCTGGTCAACTTGGAAATTGCCCGGGAATGATAGCAAAGTATCGATACTAATATCGATTCTTTTAAATAAACCAAGATTCAATTCCACGGAAGGAACATATCTTCCTCCAATACCAAGGAATCCTTCACCTTCCATTGAAATAACATTTCTTTTTTCTAAATCTTCCTCGGTACCTATCACATAATATGCTGTATTTTTTTGATTAGTGGTTTCAGTGGCAAATTTTTCGGCAGATTGTTTGCCTTCCATCGCAAAATCACGTTCCTGAATTACAATTTTAAGTTGATTTTCTAAGCTGGAAATCCTTTCCTTTTGATTTTCCATGATTTTATCTTTTTCCACTAAAATTGCTTCAAGCGTATTTATTCTTTCCTCGTATTTTTTGTTTTCTTTGCCTAAGGCTTTTACCCTGCTTTCTAAAATATCAATTTCATCGTTTTTGGCTCTAAGTTGAAATGATAGATATTCTATTTTCTGAAGAATATCTCGTTCCAAATTCTGAGTTTCTATTGTTTGTGGAACATTTGATAATTTGGTAAGCTCGTCATCTATCTGATTAATTAATTTAATGGCAGAGGAATAGCTTTTGAGAATGGAGTCCTGAGTTTTTTGGAACTTGGACACTCCAACATCTGAGCTAGCGCTATTATTATCACCAATAATTTCCGGTTCTGATTGCTGTTCATTGCAAGCAATTAATACTAAGAAAAGTAAAAAAGGAATTAAAATTTTCATCGGGTTTCCTCTATCAGATTAAACTTTATTTGATTCTTGTCAGAAGTTGAGCGGAGAATGATTCTATTATCATCATCATAAGAAATCAACAAATCCCCAAGCACATCGGCGGTAATTTTTTTTGAGTTGAGTTCAAACGAGCCAAAGCCATTCAGCTTTTTGGAAAGACCGATATTCAATGTGAACTCAAAAGACAAGTTGGACGAGTCAATAGATTTTATCTTGAAAAGTACAGCTTCAATATTACCATCAATGGTTTCTCTGGTGCCAGAGAATGATTTTTGCAGATCAATAGCTTCGAGTATCCGCTGGGGCTGGCTATTGATTGTAATTTCTTTGTTGCCTGTATCTGATTTGGTATCCTGTTTAAGAATTCCGTTTAATAACAAATAAATAACAACAAACAGTAATAGGGCAGTTGCCACTAAGACAATGCCCCATATTATAATCTGCTTTTTTGAATTTTTAGCAGTAACTGAATTATTCATAGTTTCCGAAATTAATTCAAAAATATTTAAATGTTGAAAATGGTATAAAAAATGGAATCGCAAAATATTACTATTCAACA
>CAYUZZ010000649.1:0-1522 GCA_964449505.1 uncultured Hyphomicrobiales bacterium
TGTGTTTAGTTCAGCTAAATAGTGAGGTAGAGAAACGTGCAGGGCAAAGACCTATCTTAGCTGACCTTAGAGATTCGGGTGAGATAGAGCAAGATGCCGATTCTGTTATCTTTATTAATAGGTTGCCTAACAAACCAGAGGACGTTGCAACGCAAGGTATTATGCAAAATGATGGCGAATTGGTTTTAGCTAAACAAAGGAACGGACAAACTGGGGCTGTGAAGGTTAGATATACTCCGCACACTACAAAATATACTTCGCTGACAACAGTCTATAAAGAAAATCCAAGTCAAGCCAGAGACAAGAATTACTACAATGAGACGAAAGCTGACACTAATTTCGATGCTGGCTACAAAGATGGTGAGCAATTTCCCTTTTGATTGAGGAATAATGGCTAATTTTGGCATAAATACTATCTATTTCACTTGAAAAATGTTCATAAAATGATGAATTTTGATTGAAAAAAGCGATAGAAATTTTAAAAAAATGATGAGAAAATATTGCCAAACTGGCACGATTTGACAAATAAATTGTTCACAAAATGTTGAAAATTGCCTTGTAAATATGTTTTACAATGTAGTTTTACAGTTGTTTTGAGTGCTTTTTTGACACACTACAAGTGTTTTTGTTTTGCATTAAAATTCTTTAAAATGTTGTTTTTGGTGCTTTTTTTGAAATTTGTGAGCCAATATTTCTAATTACAAAGGTAATTTTTAGAAAAAATAGTGTTTTTTGCGAATATTTCTTTAAAATTTGTAGTTTTATTTGCGAGTTATTGAAAATAGTGTTGCATTTGCAATAATTAGGAGATGAGAAAATGAATATTTTGGAAAATAAATCTGATTTCAAAGATTATAGCAACGGAGAAATTTATACTTTACACCGTTAAAACTTATTACAAGTAAATATTATATTGCCTTTTGGTCGTAATAATTATCTTCTTCATTAAATGTTGGAACAAAGTCATAGATTTTACATAGTTCGGTTTTAACTTCATTTCATTTAAACCATCATACACTTTTTCCATGGTTTCGTCCGATGAATTAAATATTTTGTTATGTAATTACTTTTCTTTTATTTCATCCCATATATGTTCAGTTGGATTAACTTCAGGACAATAAGGTGGTTGTACAATTAAGAATATATTTTTGGGATTATTAGTGATTTACTCCTATGCCATCCAGCTCCGTCTATTTTCATTATTACCTCATTGATTCTAAATTCTTTTGAAACATTGTCAAGAAATAGATTCATCATATCGGTATTGGCAAAGGGCAAAATCAATGAGCTGATAATACCAAGACTTGGAGCAACAGCATGTATTTTCCCACTGAAAACTGACCACTTATTAATCAATAAAATCTCATACTTTACACTTTTTAAATATAAAATTATTTATCAAATGAAATTGCAGGATGGTGAATAAAGACCATCTCAAAATTGTAACTCCAATGTTCAAGCAGTTGATTTTTAATACCGAAGAAGATAAAGTCAAAAAATTATTTATTGATAATGACGACAA
>CAYUZZ010000650.1:0-1522 GCA_964449505.1 uncultured Hyphomicrobiales bacterium
TTTTTTCGGGGCTCAACTGTGCCTTAATTCCTAAAATGTTACCTGCTGGGCTTTAATTTATTTTCATTTACTACTACTTAATTTACATTTTGAGCACAATATCAATTTTGTTTTCGGCAGGAAAAAGCGTAGCCAAATAACCAAGCTCTTGCTAATCAAGTTTACAATTTATTAATCCTTTTTTTATACTATGAAAAAAACAATATATTATTCTTCATCATAGTAATTGGCAGAATAAATATTCCCTGCAAAATATCCCTTAATCACATTCCCATTCTCACTTACACAATCAATTTCTATTATATAGAAATCTTCATCTCTTGTTATAACAACATTGCCAGATTGTAATTCCACAGAAATATCACCACCTTCATCATAGAGATTAACATCTGATTCATAATAGGAATCCCAAGATCTAATATAGTATTGGCCATCTTGCAACGATTTATAAAAATCTAAGTTGTTAATTACCCCATCACCATTCATATCCTTATCCACATAAATGGTGTCATAAAGCATTTCTTCGCCATTTGAGATATTATAAATTCCACTTTCTAATTTTTCAGTATTGTAGTTCAACATAAAACTAATAATGGTCCCTAGCCCGTTTGCTTCTATAGTTCCATTGTTTATAAAAGCAGCAAAATTGAAATTAAAGCCAGTAGTTAAAAGCATTAATTCTTCAGATTTAAATTTTTCACCATCATCATCAACAAACAATAGTCCTCCATCAAGCAGATACTCATTGTCATTAATTTTTAAATAGTTTTTGTTGAATTGAAAATCTATGGTTTGTGAATTCTCAACTTTTATTTCAGTAGGCGGTGCATAATACCCTTTTTTAAATGTGACAATTCGCAGACTGTCACCAGCCTCAAAACTGAAATCGGCATCTTTAGCTGCAATCGCATTTTTTAAATTATAATTAAAATTATTCCCAGTAGTTATATTGACATTGAAATTATTAGAGTGGCCTACCCCAATGGATTTAAACGATTGGATGAAGTCTTGTGATTCCAATTTTACAAAAAATACCTCAAATGATTCAAGTTCTAAAGTAATAATGTTATTTGCTTGCAATATGTTTTTTCCTGAACTGTAAATTTTTTGTCCATTAATATTATATACAGAAACATTCACATTTACAGGTGTGTTTTTTGAGTAAAGCAGAGATAACTTTCCAGGAATGTTTTGTAAAACTACAAATCCAGATTCCTCCTTTAAAGAATTAATACTAGTAGTACCCCAATATTGTTTTTTAGTTAGGTTAATTTGGTAATCTGGATTTTCAGGCAAATTATCAAATAAGATTCGACTACCATTTGATATGTTCTCAATCAGGATTGAGTCGATAGAAATGGTTTCTTCATCAAATTGTCCTCTAATGGTATAAATTATATCCTGCGAGAGAACAACGGATACTGAAAAAGCAAACATTAAAGTAATTGAAATTAGTTTTTTCATGGTTTCTGTTTTTTGAAGTAAATTGATTCTATTTTATTTTTACTAATCTAATGTTTAT
>CAYUZZ010000651.1:0-1521 GCA_964449505.1 uncultured Hyphomicrobiales bacterium
TCCAAGGTAAAGGGAGGTACTGCAACTGTTAACGCTACAGACAGACAAATTGTATATAGAAACAATGGAAAAGAAGTAGATCCACAAATACCAGTTGGGGCAATTCCTCCAGCATCTATACCTGGCGAAGTAAACAGCATAGATATTTCAAGTGTGGCAGATGCTAATCTTGAGATGTTCTTGAATGCTGAAAAGAGCTATGTAAAGGTTAAGAACCAAAAGAATATAAATATTGCTCCTAAATTACAGGCAGGTGGTGTATCTTATGATATTAATGCAGTTCCTGTTCTGAATGGTGAATATATTGATATTCCAATGTACGCAAAAAATACTGGTGGTGATTTTGGTTTAGGTAATTGTACTTTTGGTATAACTTTCGAAACTGACAAATTAGAATTCGTGGAAATGCTTCGCACTCAGAAAGTAATATTCCATGATGACAATAACTTAGGTTATTTCCCAACATTCACATCTCCAATTATTGGAAGAGAAAATGCAATCGTTAACCTAAGAACAATTGATATTAATTTTGACAACTACCCATTGGCTAGAAAATCAGGATTACCATTGCCTTACGACAACACATATTTGGGCACATTAAGATTTAAAATAATTGATAATGCTAAGATATTTAACTTCAATTGGAACCCTGCAACAGTAGTTTATACTGTTGATGGAAGAAATGTAACAGCTGATGGAAACTTCTTACCTATCAAACCAATTAATCTTGATTCACCAATTTCTTTGATATTCCCTAATGGTGGAGAATCTTTGATTGCTGGTCGTCCATATACAATTACTTGGACTTCAACACCTTTGAGCAGATTAGGATTTATTGACTTCTCTAAAGATAATGGAAAAACTTGGGAAAGAATTACTTCATCACCAACAGAAATGATGAGTGGAGTATTTAGTTGGAATACACCTAGAGTTAACTCAACACAATGCTTAATAGCTTTGATTGATGCAACTACTGGTAATTTAATTGATAAAAGTGATGCTGTATTTACATTAAATTCTGCACCAGTTCTTATCACTCGTCCAAGTTCAAGTGATCCTGTTTATCGTGGTGCTGCATCTGACTTTATCAGATGGGAAATGGAAGACAATACTGCAGTTAAATTTGAATTCTCTGAAAATGGTGTTTCCAACTGGATTCAAGTAACTAATATTATACAATCAAATAAACTTCAAAACAACTGGGTACTACCAACTGTCAACACTAAAAATGCTGTTGTAAGAATGGTAAATGCTCAAACTGGAGAAGTAATTGCCGTTTCGTCACCATTTAGAATTCTTGCTGGCTCACTTTCTTTAACAAGTCCACGTCAGGCAGAAAATCTAAAAGTTGGTACAAAGAAAGCAGTTCGTTGGAATTATGACAACGTTACTAATTTTGATATGCAATTAAGCTTGAATGGTGGTAAAGATTGGACTCCAATTGACTTTAACGTAAAAGCAGCTCCTAAGAGCTATGATTGGATGGTTCCAAATGCCAATACTGTTAATGCCGTAATTAGA
>CAYUZZ010000652.1:0-1502 GCA_964449505.1 uncultured Hyphomicrobiales bacterium
AACATTAGAGCAGCAGCCTGATTTAATCCTGAATTGAACGTAAAATCAAGAACCTGTGATTTAAAACTTAATTTTTTTATTAATGTGAAATTTTTGGATTCATAAATAAAAACTTGATTTCCAAAAACTGGAATTATTGCTATGTATTTGTTTGATAAATCAGCAATCATTTTATTAACTTTAATTTTATCTGGTACCCCAATTTTTCTAATTGGAATAGTTGATGTATTGTCAAAAACTGCAATAGAATCATACTGTAAATTAAATGGAATGTCGGTCCGATAATGCCCAACATAATAAATACTGTCGGCAGGAGAATAAGCAAGACCAAACGAATTAAATTCCTCAGTTTCGTTAGAATTACCTAAAAATTGAGTATTTAGTAAATTTGGAGGGTCGCTCTTCAAGTCATAAGTTAATATTTTTCCACGCTCATTTACAGATGATAGAAGTGTGCTAAACTGATTAAATCCGACAGCATTCACTGGTCTTGTATCTTGGCTAAGCTGATAAGAATTGCTTTGATTGAAATTTTGTTTGACTTTTATCAGGACTGAATTTGATTGGGTGTCGGGCACTTTCCAAGAAAATACTGAATCCATAACACTTGCAATTAAGTTCCAAGTAAAACCAGCATTTTCACTATAATATACATCTGTTGGATACTGAGGTGCGTGTCCCTTCCATTTAATATCTATATCCTGGCATGGAGAAAGAATTTCATTCCCATTTGGTGACAATAATTGAATCAGGCTCTGAGTTTCAACAGTAAATGAATTGCCGTATAAAGGTACAAAGCGTTTCAATCCTCCCTCGTAATGAAAAGTTAAAATATCTTGATAATATTTATACTCGGAGGGCTTAAAAAATACATTTATCCAATAAGATGAACCTACTCGCAAATCACGTGGGGGTGGGCTTCTATCAAAATCACTGTCAGAACCAACCCATTTTATACTAAAATAAGGAGTATTTGTGGTAATAGAATCTAACCTCATACTATAAGGACCATCAGGATTTGATGTATTTATTTGTCCTTTAAATCTGATCTGAACTGGAATATTGTTTCCGGGTTGAACTTGTTCCCAGAACATATCTCTGATTTGAAGATTTTCCTGATTAGTAACAATAGAATATGGAACTCTGGCAAGTCGCCCAAAACCTAACTGACTTGCAAGTGTATTTTCGTAGAGTACATAAATTCTGCAAACATAAAATGAATCAAAACTAAACATCTCAGGTACCCATTTAACTGTTTGCCATCCATTAACAAAGGGAGTAATGTCCATAGCTTTTGCTGTAAATGTAGATCCACTTTCAAGTATATTAATAGATTCTTTGTTTAATTCAACAGGCTGACCGTTGTATTGAGCCTTTATTTGAGCACTTAAAACTGGATATTCACTTGTATTAACATTAAAAGGTGCATTAATAACATTTATTTGAAGACTTAACTGATAAATAGAAAAGTAGTTGATTGATACAAAGAAACTAAATAAAAT